>CAIJYI010000014.1 GCA_903824855.1 uncultured bacterium
GCCGACATCTGCGAGAAACTCTTCTTTAAACTCCCTCAAAAGGGAAAGATCAAATTCGCCGAGATTTTTATTGAGTCGCAGATTCAATTCCTTCTCCTTATCTAGGTCGGGGAGTTCAATGAAAACTACTGGTATTTCTTTATATCCTAAATCGATAGCGATTTTTAATCTGAAATGGCCACCAATCACAATGTTCTCGCGACCTTGTGCGGAGTTACAAATAATCGGATCAACTATACCGAAACGAGAAATACTTTCTCGAAGCGCGTTTGTTCGATCCTCGTTCCATTTTCTTGGGTTGTATTCGGATGCTTTTAATAAATTCACTGGAATCTGTACAATTTGCATTGCATTTGTATTCATATATTTGTGAAAAAACTTATAATTGCACAGCAATGACAAAACTTGTTTGTAACGCAAAAAGGCCACAAACTAAAACAGCAATTCGTTCCGTATGAGGAACAGTTTGTTGTTTCAGTTCGAGGCCCTTGATCCAACTCTCACGTCGCACAATGGCTAGAGAGCGGTACAGTTTTTCCAGAAACTATTTTGAGACTCACTTTCCGCCGTTATAGAAGCATTTCACCTCCGGTTTTGAGTGGACTCGATTTTATCTTTTGCAATGTGCTTAATAAAATTATAACAGCCACGCAAATTTCAGCAAATCGCCAACTTAAGAAAACTGTTGATAACTTCTTTAAGCCCCCTTCGCAAACCCCCTGAACTAAGCTAAGGTACATGGACTAATAGCCGTTTTTACGCTACTATGTTTATTAACAACTGAATATCGAGGCCTAACCCTTAAAGACGTCAAAAATCTCTAAGGTATGGCTTAAAATCCTACAAGAGCAGTAGACTCCTCGTCAGAGTCGCTCTTGTAGGTCGTGTCCCGAAAGGAATACGGGTGGGGCCGAAAGGTTCCATCGCAATGGCGAGGAGTCTTTTGCTTCAAGCGACTCACCGCCATAAAACCTACAAGAGCATTTTATGGCAATAATAATATCGAGCAACGGCAAAAACGCCGTTCGCGTGGAGAAGTCTTCTTTTGATAGAGAAGACCATATTCAACAATATATTTACGATAATCCGGAGTCTATTCCTCTATACGATATAAAAGAGGATATACATCTTTTGGTTCTCGCTCGAGAACTTCAAACTAACGCCGGTCCGATAGACGGCTTCGGCGTTGATGGCGATGGCGAATTATACGTCATTGAAACAAAACTATTTAAGAATCCAGATCGCCGTACTGTCGTCGCACAGGCGCTTGATTATGGTTCCGCTCTTTGGGCTCATACGAATGACTTCGGCGAATTTTCCGCTCGGCTTGATAATGCCGTTCAGAAAAAATTCAACGTTTCGCTTTCCGAAAAACTGAAAGATTTTTTTGGAATAGAAGAGAACGAAGTTGCCATGCTTCTTGATAGGATGCGCAATAATCTGAATGACGGGAAATTCCATTTCGTCGTACCGATGGATCACATAGAAGACCGCCTTCGTGATCTGATTCTCTATATCAATCAAAACAGTCAATTCGATATCTACGCCGTTGAATTTGAATATTACAAACACGACACGTATGAAATAATCATACCAAAATTATTCGGAGCGGAAGTTAAAAAAGATATTGGAGTCAATTCTTCATCTAACCGTCAAAAATGGTCAGAAACAAGTCTCTTGGAAGATGCGAAAAAGAATTACTCCATCGAAGAATTCGAAGCGTTCAAAAAGATTTACGAGTTCTCAAAACAAAACGCCAATGAAGTCCGCCTCGGTACCGGAGCTTACGGTTCATTCAGCCCAATCTTTGAAAAGATATGCGACAAATCACTTTTTACTCTTTCAACCGATGGTCGTTTAAGTTTTAATTTCCACTGGATTCATAACGATGAGTTCGTTCATAAATACAAAGAAGCAATGACTAATCTCGGCTTTTCAATCCCCGAAAATTACACAGAGATCCGACCGAGCGTTCGTTCAAACGAATGGCTTCAAAGAGCCGATGTGTTTATTGAAACAATGAATAAGGTCATATCTGTTTAAATTATTGTTGTCGGGAAAGACGAAAAACGCAGTAGTAAAAATGGCGGTTTGTGATATAATCCAAGCATGTTTCTCTCAAACCAGCCAGAAGAACAGCTTGAATATTATCGCGAAATGCTCAAGACGATAGGGTCGCTATCCCGTCTTTTTTCGGAGAGCAATGAACCCTATGTTGAATACCGAATTGCAGAAAATCTATTCTGTAAATCTTTTGGTGCAAAAAATCTATCAAGAACAGATTGTTCCGCAGATGCTTCAAAAGGCAATCTTGGTATAGGAATAAAAACATTCCTTGAAAAGAACGGTGCTACGATGCAAAAGGTTGCTGAGTTCAATAGCGAGCATAATCTTTTTAAAGGTCTTGATGTTGAAGAAAAAGTCAGAAAAATATCAGAATTGAGGAACAAGCGTATTGATACCACGAAACGCATCTTCGGTTTAGATGACCTCATCTATCATTGTGTGACAAGGAGAAAAGGTACTATCTTGGTTTATGAAACTGGCATGGCGCCGGTTGAAATAGCAAGTATCACAGGAGTGCAAGATCGGAATAATATTATTGGTTTTAGTGATGGTTTGAATGAATATTCATTCAACGTTTCCAAAAGTACGTTATATAAAAGATTCCATACGGAAAACACAATTCTTGATCTCCCTGTAAAAATATTAGATGATCC
>CAIJYI010000015.1 GCA_903824855.1 uncultured bacterium
GTCATCTATTTTTCAGCTAATTATTGTAATTACCCTAATTTATATTGCCTATAAAATTAATCTATGGTTTGAGGAGATTTATTTATTTATAAAAGCAGAAAAGGAAAAGGACTCCAAATGTAGTACTTTATATCCTTGTCATTCTCGTGATGAGATACAATTTTTAGAGAAACGCTCGCAAATAGAATTTAGCAAAAGTATTGCGATTAAAGACGAGATTAAGTTATTAATAAAAAAAGAAGTTTTGCAATGGAATCAGGCTAATAAAAATAAAACAGAATTTAGATTTAGTGCAAGTTTATTAAAGAAATATGGGGACTGGGAATCCGCACATGGGTCTTATTTCTATCTGTGGAATGAACATTGGTATATGATGAGAAGTAATCTTCTTGTTTTAAATGGGAAATCTTTTGCTGAAGCAGGAAGGCTTGCTTTAGAAGAAAGAGAGGTGTGGACATATGATAGAGGAGAACAAATGAAACTTAGAAAAATTGAGGAGGATATTAATGAAGCTATTGAGAAGTGGAATAGAATAATAGAAGAAGGATCTTAAACTCAAGAAATGTATTATGAATAATGAATATGAAAAAGTAAAAAATGCTTATTTGCAGTTTCTTAAAAACGATGGCTATTTGCTGGAAAATGATGTGAATGAGCGAAGTATCACTCATAAATTTGCAGTGTATTTAGAAAATGAATTTTCTGAATGGGATGTGGATTGTGAATATAACAGAAATGGAATTGATAAAAAAACATTGATCGGGCTTAAAGAAAAAATTGACTCTGATAACTTGGTGGGGAGTACTGTATATCCTGATATTATTATTCATCATCGTGGAAGTCATGATAATTATATTGTAATAGAAGTAAAAAAAGATTATTATACAGAGAAAAAAAATGCGCACGATGAAAAGAAGTTGAAATTATATAAAGAACAACTTGGTTATAAACACGCTTATTTTATTAAATTTCCCACTAAAGAAAATTTTAAAAATCTTGAGCTTAAAAAGTTAGATGAATGTAATTATATCGAATTAAAGTTTCAAACAGAAGATGTGCGGAGATAGTATGTCTGTTAAAAATAAAAAATCATCTCGTCTATGAAAAAGGAAAAGATTGAACAAGAAAATAGGGGGAAAATCGTTATTTATCAAACACCGAAGAAGGATGTCAAAATTGATGTTCGTTTTGAAGGGGAGACGGTTTGGCTTACACAGGCGCAAATTGCTCTTTTGTTCGATAAAGAACGTTCCGTAATAACCAAGCACATCAAGGGAATTTTCAAGGATGGTGAAGTTGACGAAAAAAGCAATGTGCAAAAAATGCACATTGCAAATTCTGATAAGCCCGTTGAATTTTACGGGTTGGACATCGTTCTGAGTGTCGGTTACCGAACCAATTCTGCAAATGCGATAAGTTTTCGAAGGTGGTCTACACAGATTCTCAAAAACTATCTCATCAAAGGATACGCGGTAAACGAGTCGCGGTTGTTGGAGGTGAAGGGACGGTTTAATGAATTGAAAGAAACGATTGCTTTTTTGAAGGAGAAGTCTTCGGCGGAAAATTTGAAAGGACAGGAAAGGGAAATTATTGATTTGCTTGCGACGTATGCGAATACGTTTACTTTACTTGAAAAATATGACTCGGGGGAGTTGAAGGAGGTGAAAGGAGGAAAGGCGGAATATGTTTTGACGGTGGATGATGCTCGGGGTGTTGCAAAGACAGCGAAGAAAACTTTGATGGAGAAAAAAGAGGCGGGCGAGTTGTTTGGTAATGAGAGGGAAGAAATGTTTGCGGGGGTGATTGGGAATTTGTATCAGACTTTTGGAGGAAAGGAATTGTATAACGGACTCGCGACAAAGGCATCACATCTTTTGTATTTCATTATTAAAGATCATCCATTTTCCGACGGCAACAAACGTCTCGGAGCTTTTCTGTTTGTTCATTTTTTGGATAGGAACAAAGGACTCTATCGGGAAAGCGGTGAAAAGAAGATTAATGACAACGGACTTGCCGCGCTTGCTCTCCTGATTGCGGAAAGTCGCCCCGATGAAAAAGATCAGATGACCGCGCTCGTGTCGCAACTTTTGAAATAAATGAAAACTTTTGATAAAACATTAGCTGAATACAATTATCAATTTGATACGGCTCAAATTGCGACTGAGCCTGCGGAACCGCGGGATTCGGCGAAAATGTTGGTGTACCGAAAGGAAACCGGCGAGGAGTTTTTTGATACCTTTGCGAATATCGGGGAATATTTGCCGAAGAATTGCGTTTTAGTTTTGAATGATACGAAGGTGTTTCCGGCGCGATTGCATGTGAAGAAGAGTACGGGAGGGCGGGTTGAGGTGTTTTATGTTGGAATTACTAACGACGAACTTGGGGATCGCACCGCACGGACGAAGCGGAACGACCCCCAAGTTACGACGAAAAACGATAATTGCATTTTGGCGTTGACGAATCACTTTTTGGAAGTCGGGGAAAAAGTTTTTTTGACTCCCGAAATATTTTTTGAATGTTTGGGAAAAGAAGATAAAATTTATACTTTGAAACCTTCGTTTCCGATTGCCGACGTGCAGAAAATTTTTATGCAATATGGAGAGACACCGATTCCTCCATATATAAAGAATACAAAACTTTCTGAAACGGAATTGCGGGAAAAATATCAGACGGTGTTTGCGAAGAATACCGGATCGGTGGCAGCGCCGACGGCTTCGCTTCATTTTACTAAAGAGTTGTTGGAGAATTTGGAGAAACAGGGAATACAGATTGAATACGTTACGCTTCACGTAAATCTTGGAACCTTTGCGCCTCTCACCGATGAAGCGCTCGAAACGGGGAAGTTGCATAAAGAATGGTATGAGATTTCCGAAAAAACAAGTAGCGCTCTCTTAAAAGCAAAACAAGATGGCCGACCGATTATCGCCGTTGGCACGACAGCAGTAAGAACGCTTGAAGACTGGTCCCAATCCATCAATTACACAGGACTACCCTGTGTACACAGGACTACCCTGTGTAATTGGGATAATTACTCGGGCGAAACGCGTTTGTTTATTCGACCTGGGTATGAATTTAAATTCGTTGATGGAATGGTGACGAATTTTCATGTACCGAAATCTTCGCTTCTCATGCTTGTTGCTTCATTTATCGGGCGAGAAAAACTTTTTGAATTATATCAGCACGCGATGAAAAAAGATTTTCGTCTCTTTTCTTTTGGTGACGGTATGCTACTCTATTAATCAGAATTGGTTTTTTGAATAGGAGTAGTTAAGATGAAAAAAGTTTTATTGATACACGGCTTTACCGGAGACGGAAAAGGTGTTTGGTTTCCTTGGATGAAACGCGAATTGGAAGCGCGCGGGTATGAAGTTTTTGCACCGAATTTGCCGAATTCTTGCCATCCCGATTTAGGCGAGTGGGTCAATGCGCTCGAACCGTATTTTCGGCAACTTGATGAAAATGACATAATTGTCGCGCATAGTTTGGGTGGGAAAGCGTCGCTTCATACTATCCTTCGTGTTCGTAAAAAAATAGGACAACTGATTTTGGTCGCTCCGGCAATCGGAAAACGTGCAAACGAAGAATGGGAAAATATGCAACGCACTTTTCCGGACGACGACATCGGCGCGCTTCGACGATTTTGGGAATGCCATCTTCCGATTGAAGAAATTTCTAATTTCACAAAAGTGGCACTTATTGTTTCTGATAATGATGAAATTATCCCCTTGTCTAATTTTAACGACGTTCCAAAAGATTGGAAAAAAGAAATATGGATCGGTAATGGTCATTTTTGCATCAATAAAATTCCATGTCTGTTGCGAAAAATAATGGAAAAATAGATTACACCCCTGAAGGACGGTCCTTCGGGGGATTTTTTTTGGAAACTATTTGATACCGGAAATACTTTATATATAACTGTGCGGGGTAGTTGGATAGGGCTATAATGTAGTTTTAGATTTCGAGAGGGGAATATACTTGACAAATTAATAAAATTGGTGTATACTATATTTAGATTAAGAATGATTTTAACACAATGAACAATAGAGGTGTGCTATGAGCACAATCATGAATGAAGAAAAGGTCTTTGTGTTTAAAACAATAGATCCTTTCAATACCCTAAAAACAGATCGTCGCGCGTTTGCTTTCGAATCATTCCTTCCCGGAATTGAAGAAGTCCACGCAGGAGAAGAAATAACCGTTGAATTTGGCAAAGAACAATTAAAAGCCAAAGTCAAAGAAAAAACTCTTCCTCGTCCAAACATGCAAAGATTCGGTCTTTTAGTAGAACTTGTTGCCTTATAATATTTATAAGTTCAACACAACAGTTTCGAATGTCCCGTCATTATGGCGGGGCATTTTTATAATTTAAATCCGAATTAAACACGACCTTTTCGTTACTATGTGTTTGCCTGTCCGTCAACGGTTGCAAAATCGTGTAAAAAGCATATAATTTTCTGTACTTATGAAAAAAATAAGATTTGTAGCGATAATACTTGTTTTGTTCGGTCTCGGACTTGCGTATTTTGACTTCGCATCTGAATCGAAGCATTTTGCGATATTAGAAAAAGTAAATATTAGCCCCAAGGAGTCTCTTCAAAATTTCTCCTTAAAACTCGGCCTTGACTTGAAAGGTGGAACACAGCTTATCTATACAGCTGATACCTCTAAACTCAAAACCGCAACGGACGTGAACGATTCAATGAACGCACTTCGCGATGTCATCGAACGACGTGTCAATCTTTTTGGTGTCGCCGAACCGTTGGTTCAGGTTGAACAATCCAGCATGTTGACCGGAGGTCAGAGACAACAGCGACTCATCGTTGAGTTGCCGGGAATGACTGATGTAAATAAAGCCGTCGCGATGATCGGAGCAACACCGATGCTTGAATTCAAAGTTGAGCGACCGAAGGCTGAAATGGATGCTATTAATAAAGCACAGCAGGATTATCAGAAACTTGCTGATACCGCAAAGAAGAACGGAACTCAGATTGACCAAAGCCAAATCAATCCGCTCGTACTCGAAGACGCCTATCTCTCAACAGGACTTACCGGAAAATATTTAAAGAAAGCCTCATTGGTTTTTGATAATCAATTCGGCAGCCCGAAAGTATCATTACAATTCAACCGCGAAGGACAAGATCTTTTCGCTAAGATTACCAGAGAAAATGTCGGAAAAACTGTTGCCATCTATCTTGACGGCGCCGTCATTTCCGCACCGAGAGTAAATGAAGAAATAACTTCCGGAAGTGCAGAAATCTCAGGAAGCTTCTCCGTTGATGAAGCAAAAACTTTAGTCGGACGACTTAATTCGGGGGCTCTTCCTGTAAACGTCACACTTTTGTCCGCACAGTCCGTCGGAGCAACTCTCGGAGGCGAAGCATACAGCGCAATCTTGAATGCAGGAATTTGGAGTTTGCTTATCGTTATGCTCTTCATGATTCTCTTTTACAGACTCCCGGGGCTCGTCGCTTCCATCTCGCTTTCTATTTATGTAGCGATAATGATTGCAATATTTAAACTTCTTCCGGTCACCATGACCGCCGCAGGAATTGCAGGATTCATTCTTACTATTGGAATGGCCGTTGATGCGAACATCCTCATTTTTGCTCGTATGAAAGAGGAGATTAAAAAAGGCCACAATGTATTCGATGCAGTGTATGAAGGTTTCCATCGTGCATGGCCGTCCATTCGCGACAGTAACTCATCCACCATCATAACCGCAGTCATCTTATTCTGGTTTGGAACTGCTACGATTCGCGGATTCGCTTTGGTTCTCGGACTCGGTGTTCTTGTCTCGATGTTCTCCGCTCTTACCGTTACACGTACACTTCTTCTTTCGCTCGGTGTCGGGAGCGATTCCAAACTTTCCAAATTCTTATTTGGAAGCGGAATTAAAAATTAAACGAAGAAAGCTTTAGAACTTTATGTTTATAATCAAACACAAAAATATTTTTCTCGGACTCTCCGCTTTTTTCGTGATCGTCTCTGTTGTGAGTATCTTCGTTTACGGAATTCGCACAGGAATTGATTTCACAGGAGGAAGTTTGATGGAAGTTACTTACGGAACGCCTGTCGCTTCTAATGTCGCCGTTGTTGCAACTTCAACTACTCCGACTATTCCGGTTATCGCAACTTCAACCGCTGTCGCAGGAACTGATACCTCATCAAAACGCCCTGACGTTAATATGGTCAGAGAGGAAATTAAAACTGCAGGATTTAAAGATGCCGTTGTTCAACCAATCGGAAATGACGGATATGTCATCCGAATGAAAACTCTTTCTGATGCGGAACACAAAACTTTGCTTGAGGCGCTTTCTGTTAATGGAACACAGCAGGTAATTGAAAAACGATTTACTTCCATTGGGCCTTTGATGGGAAATGAACTCCGCATTAAAGCTATCTGGGCTGTTGTCGGTGTTATCTTGGCCATCATGCTTTTCATCGCCTTTGCTTTCCGAAAAGTATCAAAACCTGTTTCATCTTCAGTTTATGGGTATATGGCCGTCGTCGCCCTCATTCACGATGTTATCATTCCGACCGGAGCCGTTGCTCTCCTCGGACATTTCTTTGGATTTGAAGTCGACATTCTCTTTGTTACCGCAATCCTTATCATTCTCGGATTTTCCGTCCATGACACAATCGTCGTATTCGACCGAATCCGTGAGAACCTGAGGAATAAACTTTCAACAGATTTTTCTTTTGTTGTCGGTAAATCATTGGAACAAACATTTGTCCGTTCTATAAACACTTCTCTTGCGGTCATTCTTGTTATCATCATGCTCGTTGTCCTCGGACCCGCCTCAACCTATAATTTCTCCATGATTCTCTTGATTGGAATTACTATGGGTACTTACTCCTCAATTTTCCTCGCCAGTCCGCTTTTGGTTTTGGTTGAAGAAATGAGAGAAAAAAAGGCACTTGCCGCTCCGGTAAATACTCCTTCGTTCAAAAAGAAAGGAAAGAAATAGAACTGAAAATTTTTAAACAAAAAAATCCTGCAAAATGCGGGATTTTTTTGTGAAAAATTTCATTTTTATAATTTGATTTTTTGATGTATAATGCTAGAGTCTAAAGGGCAGAAATATTACTTATGGTTAATCGTTTCTTAAAATTATTTCATCGCGATTGGAGCGGTCTTCATGAGGCCGCGTATCTTTTAGGTACGTTTGCTTTGCTTTCTCAAATTCTCGGTTTGGTTCGCGATCGTTTGCTCGCGCATTCGTTTGGCGCCTCACATCTTCTGGATATGTATTATGCGTCGTTCCGTATTCCTGACTTGCTTTTTGTGTCAATTGCTTCATTTGCTTCCGCAACTGCCATCGTTCCATTTTTTATCGAAAAGATAAACAAAGGACACGACGAAGCGAAAAAATTTCTCAACGATATCTTCACGCTGTTTTTTGTCGCAATGGCCGTAGCATCGCTTATTGCCTTTGTACTTATGCCCGTCCTCGCTCCGTATGTCGTGCCCGGATTTTCTACAGCAGATCAATCAGAAGTGGTTTTTCTCGCTCGGGTTTTACTCCTCTCACCGTTCCTTCTCGGGCTTTCTAATCTCGTCGGCAGTATCACTCAATCCGTTAATAAATTTTTCGTTTTTGCCCTAAGTCCGGTTCTCTATAATCTCGGTATTATCATCGGAATTATTTTTCTGTATCCGATGTTCGGAATACTCGGAATGATTCTCGGCGTTGTTATTGGTGCGCTTTTTCATCTCGCCATTCAGTTGCCGGTTATTCTGAAAGAAGACTTTTTGCCGCGCTTTTCCGCTTCGGTAGATTGGAAAAACGTGAAGAGAGTAACATTGCTTTCACTTCCACGAACACTCGCGATGTCTATAAATAATATTTCCGTTCTTCTCCTGATTACTTTTGCATCTCTTATTTCCGTCGGTTCGATTTCCATTTTTCAATTTGCGTACAACCTACAATCTGTACCGCTTTCAATTATCGGCGTTTCATATTCCGTCGCCGCTTTTCCTACGATGGCACGGCTCTTTTCAAACGGAGAGAAAAGGAAATTTGCCGAACACATTACCAACGCAGCCAAGCATATTATTTTCTGGTCTCTGCCCGTCATTTTTCTCTTTATTGTCCTCCGCGCTCAAATCGTGCGCGTCATACTCGGTTCCGGTCGTTTTAATTGGGACGATACACGTTTGACCGCCGCCTCGCTTGCTCTCTTTACCATCTCTCTCGTAGCCCAAGGTCTTATTCTTCTTTTTACTCGCGGATATTACGCAACAGGGAATACAAAGAAACCACTCGTGATGAATTTTCTCTGCGCGACACTCATTATCGCGCTTGCTTATTTCTTCACTCATTCTTATTCCGCACAAAATAGTTTTGGAGTCTTCTTGGAATCAACATTAAAAATAAATGGCATCGTCGGCGCCGGCGTCGTCCTTCTCCCTCTCGCGTACAGTATCGGAACTATCCTAAACGCCGTCTTACACTGGGTTATGTTTGAAAGGGAATTCGCCGAGGGAATGACCAGAAATATTTCCCGTTCCGTCTGGCACAGCTTTTTGGCATCAATCGCGATGGGGGCCGTTGCTTACGAAGGATTAAATTTCTTCGCACTCATGTTTGATAAAAATAAATTTCTCGGTGTTTTTCTCCAAGGGTTCCTCTCAGGAATTCTCGGAATCGCTGCGGGAGTATTGGTCCTCATTTTCATAAAAAACCCGGAATTTGAAACGGTTCGCATCGCCATGCGTCATAAATTCTGGAAAGCAAAAACGGTGAGCCCCGGACAAGAAGATCTCAGTTAAAATGTGGCTATCGCGTTAAATATTTTCAAGTCATGCATTGTCATTTCTCTTTTTTTCCAGTACAATGCGAAATATGATAAATCGCCAAAACATTAGAAATTTCAGCATTATTGCTCATATTGACCATGGTAAATCAACCTTGGCCGACCGAATGCTGGAGATAACGCACACGATTGAGAAGCGCAAAATGATGGCGCAGGTGCTTGATTCCATGGAGCTTGAACGCGAGCGTGGTATCACTATAAAAATGCAGCCGGTGCGAATGGAGTATTCCTACAATGGTGAGCCGTATGTTTTGAACCTCATCGACACCCCCGGGCATATCGACTTTTCTTATGAAGTTTCGCGCGCACTGAAAGCAGTTGAGGGTTCTATTTTGCTTGTCGATTCCACTCAAGGTGTGCAGGCGCAAACACTTACCACTCTTGAAATGGCGCGTTCTACCGGTCTCACTATCATTCCCGTCATCAGTAAAATTGATTCACCTATTGCCAGACCGAAAGAGGTAAAAGAAGAAGTGGCGCAACTTCTCGGATGCAGTATCGATGATGTATATGAAGTCTCCGGAAAAACAGGAGAAGGCGTTGATGCCGTCTTGCGAGCAGTCATTGATAAAATAAAACCACCAGAAGCAGGAGAAACAGTAGAAGAATTTGTCGCTCAAAAAAGTTCTGAAGGCGAAGAATCTCCGCGCGCTCTCGTTTTCGATTTTCAATATTCCAATCACCGCGGAGTCATCGTGTATGTCCGTATGTTCAACGGCGAAATAAGAAAGAACGACACGCTTTTGTTCAGCGCCGCCAATGAAAAATTTATCGTTCTTGAAGTCGGTATTTTTCATCCCGATCAGATTCCAAGAGATTCACTGCAAGCCGGAGAAATCGGATACATTGTTACCGGTATCAAACAGCCGGGTATTGCTTCCGTCGGAGATACGGTAACCTCCGCAAAACGCCCCAGTCCCGCTCTCCCCGGATACATGAATCCTGCACCTGTCGTTTGGGCTTCTGTCTATCCTGAAAGCCAAGATGACTTCAATCTTTTACGGCAAGCGCTGAGTCGTCTCAAACTTACCGACGCTTCGCTTTCGTATGAAGAAGAAACTTCAGGAACACTCGGGCGAGGGTACCGCTGTGGTTTCTTGGGAATGCTCCATTTGGAAATCCTTACGGAAAGACTTCATCGTGAATTTAATCTCGATTTGATAATCGCGACACCATCTATTACATACGAAGTGGAATATCTAAACGGCGAGAAAAAAATAATTTATTCCCCTGCACTTTTCCCTGACTATGGATCTTATAAACAAGTTCAGGAACCGTGGGTGAAAGCAAAGATTATCACACCGCCTGCGTATGTCGGAAATATCATCACACTTTTATACGAACATGAGGGGGAAGTCGGCGCTTCTGAAATCTTTGGAGAAAATCGCAATTCCATTGAGGTTGATATGCCTTTACGTGAACTTATGCGAGGGTTCTTCGATAAGTTAAAAAGCGCCTCGTCGGGATATGCTTCACTCTCTTATAAAATTACCGGAATGAGGGTTGCCGATGTTGCGCGTCTCGATGTGGTTGTCGCCGATGAACCGGTCATTGCTTTCACGAGAGTGGTTTCTAAAAAACGCGTACAAGAAGAAGCCGAAAGCGCTGTTGAAAAATTATACAATGTTCTCCCAAGACAGCTCTTCGTGGTAAAAATTCAAGGCCAAGCATTGGGAAGAATTCTCTCTTCAAGAACCTTATCTGCTTTAAGAAAAGACGTTACCGGATATCTCTACGGAGGCGACATTACAAGAAAAATGAAACTTTTGGAAAAACAGAAAAGAGGGAAGAAGAAGATGAAGGCGAGAGGAAAAGTAAATATCCCACATGAGGTCTTCCTAAAAATGATGAAACAGTAACGCGAGCGGTCTTTTTGGCGACCTTCGTTTTTAAATTCAAAAAAAGTTGCGGGGCAGTAGACTTCTACAGCCCCGCAACTTTTTTTGAATTTAAAAACGAAACTCATCCAAAAATCCTCGCTCGCGAGTGCCAGAGATATTGTTGTTTATTAATCAACGGACGACGCGAAATAAAAAACGCGAGATTTCTCTCGCGGTTAGTCTTAAAACTGTCGATTTTCTATTGTTCTCATACCCTCATTATAGTATCGAATATTCAAGATAGCGTGTGCAAATACATTCCGACGACAAAAACGAAAACTATTATAAATATATGCACGACAATAAGATCATCGGAAGGTTTTGTAGTTCGTCCGCATCATTCGCATTTTGCGAGCACTTCCTTGTCCACATCTTTTTCTCTTCCGCACAATGCGCACTGATGAATTTTTATTTTTGTAATGCGAAGCATCTTTTTACCGCAACAAGTTTCAAAAAAGTAATATTTTATAAATCCAAACAGGGGATTTAATTCGATTACGGTTCTTAAAAACTTGAATACGGGGTTGTGTTCATGGCACATACCGTGTTTGCATTGTTTTTGGTAAAGCCTTCTTTTTGTACTGTTTTACACATAATGTGTACTCCTCAATTGCCTATTGTCAATGGCCATCCGGCTTTCATGGGCGCCGACATTAATATAAATTATATACAATAAATGTCAATAGGCACAAAAAAGCTCAAAATTGAGCTTTTTGGTAATTTTTTTGAGGATTTTTATTGAAAGAGGGATGGCATGTAGAGCAGTATCATACTGACAACAACCAGGATGCTTATGACACCCCAAATCATCTCAATCTTTTTTTTATTTTTTTTGCCCATGAATAACATATAGGATATACTATCATTATCGATTCACAAAGTCCACATGACTGTCTCTGTCGTCATTCTGGACTTGATTCAGAATCTACGTTCTTATTCCGTGGATTCCAGATCGTGGTCTGGAATGACGAAATGGTATATTGAGATAAAATAATCAAATACTTTTGTTTATAATGAAAGATTTTACCCACAAAAAAAATACGCGAAAGCTCATGCACTCGGTTCCGGTGCTTGTCCTTTTGTTTGTTATTTTGTGTTTCTTTTCTGTTAAAACATTTTCATTGTACCAAAAGGAAGCAAGCGTAAGGGAAAAAGCTATGGAAGTTATTGCTGATGAGAACAAGCTCAAAATTCGCCAAAATGAATTACAACAGAAAGTAGATTTTCTTCAAACAGAACGTGGAAAAGAAGAAGAAATGAGGGGAAGATTTATGATCGGAGAACCCGGCGAAGGTGTCATTATGGTCGTCGACCAAAAGCCCACAACAACCGAATCCGTGAAAGTTTCTAAACCATCAGGATGGAGTGGATTTTTAAATTTTTTCAGGTAGAATAATGGATAAGTTCATCAAGTACGCCGGTTCGTTCGAACTTTATAACTTTATAACTTTATAACTTGATGAACTTTATAACTTATTCCGCGAGTATAGTTTAGTGGTAGAACTGCTGCTTCCCAAGCAGTAGGCGGGTGAGGGTTGGGGTCGGGGACCCAACCCGCAAGACCTTTTGAGGATTTTTGTGAGCGGTGAGCGAAGCAAAAAGTCCAAAAGGTGTACAGTTCCTGTAAGGAATTCGATTCTCCCGTGTGTAATATGCGAGTATAGTTTAGTGGTAGAACTGCTGCTTCCCAAGCAGTAGGCGGGAGTTCGATTCTCCCTACTCGCACCATAAAAAATACCCCATGCAATTGATTGCATGGGGGTTTCTTTATTTATTAAAAATAACATTTATCTCATCTTCAGAAAGTGTTTGCTTCAGCATTAATTCTTTGGCAATCTTTTCTATTTTCTCCGCATTTTCTTTTACATCAAGCCATTCATTAACCGTTCGTATGGCTTTTTGCCAATAGGCATGTTGCTCGCTTCTGTTTCCTGAGATAAGAAAAAGTACATTCTCCGTATTTTTTCTATCTATTCCGGAATGGCTTTCCGAGAAATTTTCGGAGAAGCGGTATTCTGTTATTTCTCCGGCGAGAAAATAACATAGTTTTTCAAAGTTTATATTTCCGGATTTCCATTCGACTTTTGTGTATCCTTCGGAACCTTCATAATGAGCTTCTAAAACCCGTATCTTTCCGGACATTAGTGCAACGAAAACGTGACCCGCTTCGTGGTATGCTACCGCATCAATTTTTTTATCTGTCGCCATATTTCTTCTCCTCTTCCTTTGTGTGTTTCCAATGGCAGGGTATCATATTTACTACCGGTGGGCAAATTTTCAAAATGCCGTTCATGTGCTATACTCATGATATTATAATTAACAAAAGTAATCATGAAAAAAGTTAAAATATTTTCCACGTCAACCTGTATGTATTGCAAGATGGCAAAAGATTATTTCACCGCAAATAACGTTCCTTTTGAGGAAGTTAATGTTGGAACCGACCTTGCAGGAAGAAAAGAAATGCTTGATCTTACCGGGCAAATGGGCGTTCCTGTGCTTATGATAGAGGGAGAAACCCAGCCGATTATCGGATTCGATAAGCCCGCTATCAACAAAGTTCTCGGACTTTAATTGAGAAAAATATCAGGTTCACCCCTGATATTTTACGCCCCCGTAGTTCAATGGATAGAATAGCTCACTCCTAACGAGCTGATGCAAGTTCGATTCTTGCCGAGGGCACAGAGGGAAAAACAGCATTGAGATGATTCAATGTTGTTTTTTGCTTTGGTTGCTTTTAGTCTTTGTTTGATTTTGAAACGAGATTCTGGAACAGTAAGGCAACCGTGATCGGTCCGATTCCTCCCGGCACCGGTGTGAAAATAGAACATTTTTCGGCGCATGATGGGTCGGCATCCCCGACTATTTTTCCTTCTTTTTCGGAAGTTCCGCCGTCTAAAATTATTACTCCGTCATGAATCATATCGGGCTTTATAAAGTGCGGTTTGCCGATTCCTGTGGCGATGATATCTGCCGAGAGAAGATATGGGGTAGGATCACCCGTTGTAGAATTTAATTCAATTATATCTGCACCTGCTTTTTTCATACAAACGGAAAATGGTTTTCCGACGAGTCGTCCTCTTCCTATGATTACAACTTTTTTGCCCGCCACAGAAATATTATTTCTTCTTAGAATTTCCATAAATGCACCGGCAACGGGAGGTATGATTGAATCATCATTATTTGTAAAATATTCAAACGCCTTTTCTGATAGGACATCAACGTCTTTTTCTAAGGGAACCGTGTTTAATATTTTTTGAGTATCGAATTTTTTTGGAAGTGGAAGCTGTATTATCATTCCGTTTGAGTTCGGGTATTTGCCGATGGTTTCAATTTGAGACACGATATCTGCTTCATCCTCGTTTTCATCGAAACGATGCAGTACCGTTTCAACTCCGATTGACTTTCCGAAGTTTATTTTTATCTTCAAGAAATTTTCAATGACCGGGTCATTTCCTACGTATACGATATCAAGTCGAAGCGAATGTCTAATAGTTGAAATCTGTTCTCTTAATGACTCTCTAATTTCTTCCGAGATTTGTTTTCCGTTTATTATCATTTTCTGATTATACTATATTTGATGATGATATAAAATAATGTGTGTCATCATGACAGCCCGTCATTCCGGACCGCGAGAGGAAATCCTCGGAAAAACGGCGTGGATTCTGGATCAAGTCCAGAATGACGAATAATAGATCATCACTCTTTATTGATAAAAAATAATTAATTGATACATTTTCTCATTTTTGCTATTATGTAATAATGCTTGAACCAGCGGAAGAAAAACTTCTTGAAGAAACATTCAAAATCGAAAAGGAAAACAATGAAATGCTCCACACTCTCTATCGAGATATGGTCATGGGGAGAGCTTTCAGAATTTTTTATTGGGTGATAATACTCGGAATAATGGTCGGTTCATTTTACTATATTCAGCCATATATTGATCCCATACTGAAGATGTATAATAAAGCAACCTCATTAGTCTCAGGTCTCGGTCAGCCAAAATAGTCACTTCTTTACAAAAAGGACGAAAACGAGTATAAATATATAAGTATAAGGGTTTCAACACTCCTATAAACCACGCCCAGGTAGCTCAGTTGGTTAGAGCATTGGTCTGAAGAACCAAGGGTCGGCAGTTCAACTCTGCCCCTGGGCACAATTAAAAATCCGCGTCGAGCGGATTTTTTGTTGTGCCCGGGGAGTGAATGCCCTGCGGCATTCACGTGCAGAGTTGAAAGTCGGAGCTATCCCCGCGCACGGGGAAGCGAGACGTGGCGACCGGCTCTTAGTCTTTTGCAAGCGGTGAGCGAAACAAAAGACTTAGTGACCGGTGCCAACTCTGCCCCTCCGCACGATTAAAAATCCGCGTCGAGCGGATTTTTTGTTGTCGTTTATGTAGCGTTGAATTCTTTTTTTGTTTCCCCTAGAAACCGCTCTATTGTTTCAATTGCTTTTTTGTCTTGTAAGTCTTCATCGGTAATATCTGATTCTTTCATCGTTTCTTTTAATTCGGCATATTCATTACTTACCCATAAATAACAGATGCTTTTTTCCATTCGGTCAGTCATTGCTTGATGTGAAATTTCAGCCAATGCCGCAATTTTTGACATACCATTTTTATAAGGACGTTTGCTTTGCAATGAATCCAAGCTGTCGGCAATTTTTATAATATTATAGACCCCAAAAATAGGTTCGTGATTACCGATTTTTAGTGAAGGAATTTTTATTGAATAACGGAGCTCATTTTCTTTTTCTTTGGCATAATTATGATGATGCCCGACAAGATCGGCTATAATTGGTTCGCCAAGTTTTTCGAATATTTTTGGCCTTCGCTCTCATGAATCTTTGCTGTTTCTTTGATTGATAGATTAAAATTAAATCCGTTGCTTTTTAAATCGGAAATGAGACCCGGGTATTTAGATTCGGGAAAAGCTTCTGAAAGGGGGACAATATTGACCGGACGCATACCTCTTTCGTAAATTCTTGCAATAATTTCATCTCCCGTTTTGTTGTTTAAATCGGAAATGGAAAATCCGAGTTTTATAGCGATTTCTTCCTCGTTTTCTTTTCGCCTAATCATATCAATCAACACTTTATTCATTTCTTCATTTGTGAGTGAGTTGTGAAGAATTTCAACGGGAAGCTTTGTTTTTCCAATATCATGACCGAGAGATGCGAGGAGTAATTCACGAAGTGAAAGATTTGCTTCGTGCAGGTAGTCGGAAAGAACAATGTTTTCTTCATGTGGCCCGCGAAGTGATTTTGTTGCGATATCTTTCGTTATCGCAAATGTTCTCAAACTATGTTCAAGAGTTGCGCGATCATAAAGGTTAAGAATCGTAAGTACTTTCCACATCATATCACCGGGTTCAAATTCCATTTCTTTGAAGAAATTATCAAATTCTGATTTGGTAATATCGAGGCATACATCAAATAATCCTTCGTTGTTAAGGGCGTTAAAAATTTCTTCAAAATCACCGCATTTGGCAATTTTTTTGGCTCTTACATAATGCTCGTTCGTTTCCGTTATAATACTCATTGCTCCAGTATATCATATAACCACAGTATATTTGAAATTTTTGAAAATTTACGCCTGCTTTTTTAAGCAATTTTTACTTTAGTTAATATCTTGTTATACTGTATTTACTATGGAACACATCATAAAAAATTACTCGGAAATAGCCACAAATTCACTTCATACGGACGCACTTGAAATATTGGAAGCCGGATATGGGGCAATCCTTACAAAAAATGCTATCCATAATGTCGTTGTGAGAAATCCCGACGGAATTCGCATTAAAGATGAATATATTTCCTTTGTCGATTTTACGAGAGTTTTTGTTATCGCCATAGGTAAATGCGCTGTTGACGCCGGACTTGCGTTAGAAGAAATTCTTGCAGAAAATATTACCGATGGAATCGTTCTTGATATTAAAGCGGGGAAGTTTAACAGACTTCGTTCTTTCATCGGAACTCATCCCTATCCATCATCACAAAATGTTTCCGCAGTGAAAGAAATTATTACGACGATTTCGAACTTAAATGAAAAGGATTTGGTCATAACCGTAATTTCCGGTGGGGGTTCTTCTCTTTTGTCATTGCCTCATGAAATTTCAACGAATGATCTGACAAATATCACTCGTGCAATCATGGATAAAAGTGCTCCAATTCATGAGCTTAATATCGTCAGAAAACATCTCTCGGATATTCAAGGCGGTTCACTCGCAAAATTTTCGTATCCCGCAAAAGTTGTTTCCCTTATTTTTTCTGATGTCCCCGGTAATGATATTTCGACAATAGCTTCAGGCCCGACGGTTCGAGATACGAGCACAAAGGAAGAGGCTGAAAAAATTCTTGAAAAATATGATATTCGAAATGCTTGTAATCTTCCCGAACTTGAAACGATTGAAACGCCAAAGGACGAAAAATATTTTGATAATGTAACAAATTTGCTCGTCGTTACTAATGATAGCGCACTTTCGGCAATGGCAAAGAAGGCGGAAGATCTTGGGTATAAAGCAAAGATTGAAAGCGATAAGGTAGAGGGTATCGCGAGAGAATTCGGAATGGAACTTTCTAAAAGAGAATTATCATCAAAAACCTGTACTTTATTTGGAGGGGAAACTACTGTTCATGTAGCCGAACATCCGGGAACGGGAGGAAGAAATCAGGAATTTGTACTTGGTGGTTTGGAATACCTCAAAGATGGCGTTGTCCTCGTCGGGGCATCAAGTGACGGAAAAGATTACAGCGATGCCGGAGGTGCGATAGGGGATAAAGAACTCTTTGAAAGAGCGAAAGAATTAGGACTTAATCCACAAGATTTTCTCGCCAATAATAATTCTTTTGAATTCTTCAAACAAGCCGGCGGACACATTCATACCGGCTCGACCGGAGCCAATGTCGCCGACCTTTATTTCATTTTGAAATCGTAAGTAATTACTCATCCTTACCATACGTCATTCCAGACCGCGATCTGGAATCCACGGAAAAACGACATGGATTCTGTATCAAGTCCAGAATGAC
>CAIJYI010000016.1 GCA_903824855.1 uncultured bacterium
AGCATCGGTCGCATCAAGACTCGCAATTAAATCTCCGGCTTTTACCGACTGGCCACTTTTCACTGAAACAGAAACAACATCACCGGAAACTTTTGGTTTTATGTCCATTTGGTCGGATGCCGAAACTTGTCCGGATCCTGAAACAGAAGAAATAAGAGTTCCTTTCTCAACTGCCGCCATTGTGTACCGTGTTTCAGTACTGGTGTCGGTTAATTTTCCGTATATATAGTATCCACCATAGGCAATGACAAGAAAAATAAATATACTCGTTTTTTTATGTGAGGAAATATATCCGCGAATTTTTTGAAAAATGGTTTTCATAAATAATTAAATGTTATTTGTTTTTGATGATGTTGCTTTGTTCGTCTGGGTCATACTGTCCGGAGGTGCCGGCATTATTCTGATTAGTTTCGCATCTATGATTCCTTCATTTGTCGGTTCGCCGATTATAACGACAAAGTCTCCAATTTTTAATGCTTCCGCTTTTATTGAATCTCTAAAACTGCGGATGTCTGTTTCTTGATTTATTAGAACCGTTTTTTCAACTCCGTCTTTGTCCGCAACAATTATTTGGGGAAGATTAATGTCTGCGATTTTACCGATTGTGCCGTGCGCATTTGAGGGGCTCAAACCTTTTTCTCCGAAGTTTGGCATCATTCGGCCCGGTCCGCCTTGTTCTCCGAACGTTTTGTAATAGTTATCACCTAATCTTCCTGAGAATGTCGCTTTTTTAAAACCGACAAAAACACCGGCTTGAAAAATAAGCAGTGCGATAACGGTGAGCCCGATTCCTGCAAGAATGTGTTTTGCCTTGGAAGATTGAAGAAAATTTTTGAATTCCATATAATTATTTTTTTAACGAAATTGATAGAATGCCACAGGAGCATTTTTGACGGCTAATTTAATTGATTCAAGAAGTGCATAAATAACAGAGAGGAGAAGTGCGATTTCAAAGGCGGGAAGTGATTCGGCAAGTGATAATCCGATTTCTTTCCAGTAAGGAAGAATCGCTAATCCATCTGAATAGATCAGAGATAGATATTCATAAAATCCGGAATTAGTGAATCCTGCAAGAGTATAGGAAACGACGGGGAAAAGCAGTACGGCGGAAAGCACAGACGAAATTGTGAGGAATGCCAGTTTGATTCGAGCAACACGCTGTTTTCGCTTTTGAATTCGGCTCAAAATCGCGAAAGAGAGCCTTCGCGGTGGGTCGATATCTTCAAGTGCGCTAAAAATGTTTGGTTGTTCTTTGTTCATAATTAGTAATACGCAAACAAAGAACTTTTTGGTGCAGACAACTGACCGCCAAAAAACTACAACACATATTTTTCACTTTTTTTGGAAGTTTAACTTCCAAGTATTTTTCGCAGTAAAATAATCGCTCGGCGGTGTTGGCTTTTTACTGTGTGGAGAGGTTTTTTGAGGATTAGTCCGATGTCTTCAAATGTGAATTCGTTTACATATCGAAGTAGAAGGACTTCTCGATATAATGGGGGAATACTTTCAAGAAGATTCTCAACCATTTTTTTATTCTCCGATTGCTCGAAAATTTCCGGCGGGAGTAATTCGGTGTCAGTAAGGGTATCGGTTAAGAAATTTCCGCCGTCTTCAATATCAAAATCAGAAAAGGCAAGCGCTCGTTTTTTACGAAGAATATCGTAGGTGGTATTTCGTGCAATAGTAAAAAGCCATGTCGTAAATTTTTCATCGGCACGGAATTTTTTCAGATTTTTCCAGACTTTATAAAATGTTTCTGAAACAATATCATCAACATCAACATTTTTAGGAGAGAGACGGAACACGAAATTATAAACCGGCTTCATGTATCGGTTCATTAATATTTCAAAAGATTTTTCGTTACCGTTTAAATAATCGGCAATGAGTTCGGAATCATTTTTTTCCATTTCTTTATACTTATCATTCTATCACTTTGTTGTAAAATAAAAAACAGCCCCAAATAAATTAGGGCTGTGTTTCTCAAACTTTCGAATAATAGACACTAGTATTGTTCGTAGGGGATATGGTACCAATTCAGAATTTCATCCATTTTTTTTATCGCTTTTTTCTTTCCTTTTTCTGTGTTAACAAAGTATCCCGAATTTTTTCTTACATACACGGCAAGTTCCGCTAATTGAAGATCAGATAACAACGATGCTAAAACGAGTTCTTTAAACGTCATTTCTTTTCGCATTGTATCAAAATCATTTTCGTCATTCTGATGAGTTTCAATATAAATAAGTACCAAGTCGTGTGGGCTTATTGCTGGTATTTTGTTCATTATCTCCCTCCTTTGCTTCAGGTTTACAATTCTGACGTTATCGTATAATATTAACATACTTATGTCAAACAACCCCGAAATTGAAACCGGTCTCTCTGAATCTCTTGTTCGGCGTATTTCGGCCGACAAGAAAGAACCGGAATGGATGCTTGAGAAAAGACTTTCGGCTCTTCGAATGTATAATGATAAACCACTCCCGAATTGGGGCCCGGCACTTAATGGTCTTGATTTGGAGAATATGATTTATTACGTTTCTCCTGAAGTTGCAGAGAAAACTGAATGGAAAGAACTCCCGAAGGAAATTTCTGATACTTTTGAAAAGCTCGGAATTCCCGCAGCTGAACGAGACTATCTTGGCGGAGTCGGTGCGCAGTACGACTCGGGTATCGTATACCATAAAATAAAAAAGGAACTTGCCGATAAAGGTGTTATTTTTGAGAACATGGATGTTGCTCTCGAAAAATATCCGGAACTCGTGAAAAAATATTTCATGACGCAGTGTGTTTCAGCCGCGGAACACAAATTCGTTATGCTTCATGCCGCCGTCTGGAGTGGTGGGACTTTTATCTATGTCCCTAAGGGTGTGAAAGTTACGCTTCCCCTGCAGGCATATTTCCGAATGAATCGTGAAGGCTCGGCGCAATTTGAGCATACACTTATTATCGCTGACGAAGGATCGTCGGTGGAATATATAGAAGGATGTTCTGCTCCGAAATATAACGCTTCATCGCTTCATGCCGGGTGCGTTGAACTTTTTGTTCACAAAGGTGCAAAGATAAAATATTTGAGCATTGAGAATTGGTCCAAGAATACATACAATTTGAATACGAAAAAAGCTCTGGTATATGAAGATGGCGAAGTTCAGTGGGTGAACGGAAATCTCGGCTCTGCGGTAACGATGCTCTATCCTTCATCTGTTCTTTTAGGCGCGCGAGCAAAATCTGATAATCTCGGAATAGTCTTCGCCGGAGCAGGGCAGGTTCA
>CAIJYI010000017.1 GCA_903824855.1 uncultured bacterium
GGAACTGTTGCTTTGGCACCTGCCATCGCTTTCGGTCAGGGACGAAATACCAGCGGAGACATCGGAGGCCTTGTTACTCTTTTTGGTAATCTCGTTGCCATGTTGATTCCAATCGCAAGTATGCTCGCCATCCTCTTCTTCTTCTATGGATTGGCTATCTACATCTTACATGCAGGAGATCCTGATAAAGCAGCAGAAGGAAAAAGTATCATGATCTGGGGAATTCTCGCATTGTTTGTTATGACCAGTATTTACGGAATCATCGGATTCTTACAACGCTCATCAGGAACCGACCAGGCCGGATATTCCAACACAATCGTCGTCCCGAGTGTACAAACCGGATCTGTACGCTAATAATGATAATTGGTACCGTTAGTATTCTCTACTTAAATCAATGAACATTGACCAACTCATCATAAAAATCAATACCTTTATTCTCAATCCTCTTATTGCGTTTGCTTTTGTTGCTGCCACGGTTTACTTTATCGTAGGACTTATCCGTTTTTTGCTTCCGCAAGGAAACGAAGCTGATAGGGCAACAGGACAACGACATATGATTTGGGGTTTAGTCGGAATGTTTGTTATGATAAGCGTTTTTGGTATCATGAGACTTATCGTTAACACTTTTGGTGTTAACCTAAGCCAGTTCAATACTTCGTTACCTTCCAATTAATTAACCTTCCTAAAACACCGCGGGTCAAACCGCGGTGTTTTTTTATTCCACAGTTCTATAAGTATTTTTTCAATAAATTTGATATAATACTATATATGAAAATGAGAACAAAAATTTCTTTATTGTCGCTTGGCTTATTCGCACCATTCTTTGCTTTTGCTCAAACGGGATCACTTATGTCCATTTTGATTTTGGCTCTGAGAATAACGAGTGCTTTGGGGACTATTTTTGGGATGCTCGCCGTCGCAGCGTTCTTTTATGGTCTTGCGCGTTTTATTTTAGCCGCCGGAGATCCGAAAAAAATTGTGGAAGGAAAAAATGCTATGATCTATGGTATTATCGCTCTCTTTGTTCTCGTAAGCATTGTCGGTATTATCAGTTTCTTTCAAAGATCGCTCGGAACAGACACATATACTCCGGCGGTGCAGATTTATCTACCGAGAGTATAGTGTTTCAGACTAGAATATTATTTTTTCAAATAAAAAAAGGCGGGGATTTTTCCCCGCCTTTGTTGTTGTTAGAACAAAAAATATAACAATTGTTGTCCGAACACTACTGTTAATATAATGCCAATGATAGCTTGATAAAACCAAACGTCGATTTTATTTTTTTTCAAATAAGGCAACGCCAGAAGTATCAGTGATCCGAAGACGACATATAATAAGGGAACCAGTGGGTCGGGTTGAAAAACCCATCCTCCGAGACCTATAAAATTTAATGCCGGAATGTTCACATTGTGAAATATATCCCAAGGCATAAACCAGTCATTAGCAAATCCCATAGTAAGGAGAATAATACCAAGAAATATACCGGATAGTCCGCAAAGGATTCCGCCTTCTATAATCATGGGCAAAATAAAGGCACATGCGAATGCGACGATAAAGAGACCGAATAGTGGAAGGTACATCATACTTCCGGGAGGATCTATGAGTGTATTTATCGGATGAATTGGACCAAACATCATCATGTTTGATATCATGCTAAAAAATACATAACCGATGCCGGCAACAAGCCATGCACGAATATCAAAGATGAGAGAACTCTGAGGAGCTGTCCTTGTAAAGACATTCACACCGGCTTTCTGTTTTTTATATTTTGTTCGTATGAATAAAACGATACCGACGACGGCAATTACAATTTCAATTATTGACCAAACCGAAAGCCCTAATGCTCCCGTTGCGATATCAATCGGATTTTGAACAAATACGAACTTTCGAATGACATCAAATGAAGTCATTGCCGAAAGGGCATATATAACCCAATGGGACAAGGGTGTTTCGTTTTGCGCATCTGTAACAGCCGTAGCCGTAACTTTCTTCGCGTCTTTTTTCTCAAGTCGGTTATTAGCCGCTATGAGTATGATAATCGGAATCGCGACAATGAAAATCACGATAACGACTGTCAGTAAAGCTATGGATAGAATACTCATCTATTACCTCTTCTACTTTTTTCGTTATGTGATTTTACATCACGTTCAGGTTCTGCTACTTCGATTTCAGCTTCAGCTTTTTCACTTTCAGGTTTTGCTTTTTCAGCTTTATCCGCTTTTTTAGTGAGTTCCTTGCGAATCTCTTCAAGTTTAGCAAAAACTATCGGGTCAAGATCTTTGTTTCCTCCACGGTTATCACCGAAGAAGAATGTTGCACCGCCAGCATTTGCGGCCGCTTTCCATGCATCATATTCAACGAGCATTTTTCCAATTTCACCGTCTGATTTAATCGCAGTGATTCGATTTACGATAGCTGTCGCTTCCGCTATAGAAATATTTTCAATTGATTTGGCTTCACCTTCAGAAATGTTAATACGTTCCTGTCTGGTGGCTTCTGAAGCAGTGATCTTAGCTTTTTTTGCTCGATCCGCTTTCCAAGGCTCAGTAAGAGATGCATTTTCAGCAGCAGAGAGTTTTGGATCACGATCGGTGATATCAACCTGCATAATTTCTATACCTGTTCCGCGTTTTTCAAGAGCGCCAAGTTCTGCCGGTGAAAGCATCTCGTTCAAATTTTTCTTTAAGTAATTACCCATATCAAATTGATTTTCAGGGGTTGCTTGAGAAAGTTCGGAGTAGGTGTTCATTTGTCCGTAAGCTGTAATCAAAGTATTTGTCTTACTACTGAGTACCATGTCCCAACGGTCTTGATTGTAAGTGTTGAGATAAGGGTTAATACATCTCGCCAACATGTTGCCTTGAAAACCAATTTTAAGATAATCTTTTGTATCGGTTGTTGGGGCGTTAAAATACCAAAGGTAATTTTTAACACGTAGGTGGTCAGTCCAGTCTTCAACTTCCTCAAACACCGTAACACCTCTTGCATCAAGCACGACTTTTCCGTTCTCAATCTTAGGGGTTAGACGTTTAATTTTATCAATGCGCAAACCTTGGAATGGCCAAATACCGGTAAAAACTGCACCGGTACTTTTGTAGACATAATGAGCCCACCAACTGAGTGGATTCTTTTTGTCGAGTGGTTCGATCGGTTCTGAAACCTGAGTTGGTCCAGCCGGTACAATCCACCAATAGTCGGCGTTCCTTGGGTCGCCACTCTGCTTAAGGAAAACACGTTCAGGGTCATTCATTATCGCGCGTATAAATCTTTTTCCGCGAATAATTATTTTCACCTGACCGGGTTCAATAAAAGTAAAGAAGTAAATACGATCCGGTCTTACCGGTTGATTTTTTGGATTATTTACCAGCAGTTCAATGAACGACGGGGAAAGAAGCGCAAAAATAACAACGGCAGCAGCTATCATTAGTAATCCGAGAGAAATTCCCAGAAATACCGTTTGGAATGTTTTGTTTATACAGAGGAGTCCTATTGCTATAATAATAGACCCCAAAACCCTCGAAGTGGTTTTATTCATAATTTTCTCCAATAGAATGTCAAAAAACAAGTTAAAATTTAGATTTTAATCTGGTATGATTATACATTATTTATGAGTTAAAGTCAAGTCTTTTAAATAGCCCGCACCGGTTTGGGTTTACCATGATATTTTGTGTGTTTAAAAAAAACCCGCATCGGCAAATACCGATACGGGGTGGTCTTTTCTCACTATTTTTTATAACCTTGAATCCATTCCTTCATTCTTCTCATTCCTTCAACAATGTCATCCATTGAGGCGGCAAAACTGAAACGAATGTGTTCACCGTCATTGGGGACTTGTGGTCCGAAATGAGTATCGGCGGTTACAGAAACGAATGCTTCGCGTAAAAGTTTTATACGGAATTCTTCGCTGTTTTTTGCGCCGACAATTTTGCAGGCTTCTGTTACGTTCGGATATGCATAGAATGCACCGCCGGGAAGTAAACAAGTCACCCCGGGAATTTCGTTTAGTAATTTTACAATTACGTCGCGACGTTCATGGAATATCCGTGCCATCTTTTCGGGAACTTCTTGAGAACCGGTGAGCGCTTCCACTGTGGCGATTTGAGCCATATGGTTTGCACATGAATCCGTATTCGTAATGAGCGTTCCAAAATGTTTTGCAAGACGTCTGTTGGCGGCATAGCCGATTCTCCATCCGGTCATCGCATACGTTTTTGATGCGCCTTCCAGAATAATAGTGCGGTCCTGCATTTCAGGAAGGGAAGCGATACTGTGAAATTCATTTCCGTTTGTAATGCGTGAATACACTTCATCGGAGAAAATCCACACGTCGGGCCATTTTTTTACGATCTCGGCGATAGCTTTCAATTCTTCCAGTGAAAGCACTCCGCCGGTCGGATTATGCGGTGAATTCAAAATAAGCAAACGCGTATTTTTATTCATCTGTCTTCCGAGGTCATCGATGTCAAAGTTGTATTTATTTTTTTCATACAACATGAGAGGTTTTGGAGTGGCTCCTGATAAGAATGAAAATGATTCATAGATAGGGAAGCCGGGGTTTGGACAAAGAACTTCATGTCCTTTTCCGTATTCCGTTACACATTGAATCGCGTAACCGATAAAGGGTTTTGCCCCTCCGGCCACGGCGATGTCTGTCATTTCGTATGATAGACCGCGGGTATCAGAAAGATATTTGGCGACAGCCGTGCGTAATTCAGGAATACCTGCAGAAGGCGTGTATCCGTGTTTTCCCTCCACCGTTGCTTTAATCGCGGCAAGCTGGATATTCTGAGGTGTCAGAAAATCAGGCTGGCCGATGTAAAACTTCATCACTTTTTTGCCGGTCTCTTTTTCATAGGCCGCTGTTTCCACACCCACAACAAAAGCATTTTCTGTTTTTAGGTCGGTAATTCTTTTTGATATTTGCGGTATTTTTAGTGGTTCCATTACTCCTCCTCTCGCTTGTTTCAAGGTAAACTGACTAGCCCGATTGTAACAGAATAAAGTGACAAATGTAAAGAAAAATTGTCTTGACAAAAGTTAATTTGAGTGTAGTATCAGTTCAGGAGTTATAGAACTTTGAAATTCAAAAAAAGAGGTAAATATGAGCGAACCAACAAAAGAAACACAGAAAATCGAGCCCGTTGTGGTTATCAAGAAACGGTGTAAATCATGCAAGGATTGCGTTTATGTATGCCCGGCCGGTGTGCTTAGTATGGCGGTCGATGTCCACTCCATTTCGGGGTTAATGATATCGGTTGATTATCCTGAATCATGTATCGGCTGTAATTTATGCGAAAATGCTTGTCCTGATATTGCTTTATTTGTTGCAGACAAGAGTAAATATCAATTCTGCAAAATAACAAAAGAAGCAAAAGAACGACAAGCGAAAATATTGGCAAACGATTGTTTGTCACTTCCCAAAGAAGGAGAAAAAAATGAGAAAGCTTAAAGCGAGCGGAAACGAACTCGTTGCACTCGGTGCATTAGATGCCGGATGCGAAGTATTCGCCGGCTATCCCATTACTCCGTCATCGGAGGTTATGCATAAAATATCGGTGAGTTTTCCCGCGCACGGAAGAAAATTTATTCAGATGGAAGACGAGATTGCCGCGATTAGTGTGGCGCTCGGTTCATCTATGTCAGGAAAAATTTCCATGACAAATACTTCCGGCCCCGGTATGTCACTGAAAGCAGAACAAATTGGTTATGGTCACATGGCGGAAATTCCGCTTGTGATTGTAAACGTTATGCGTGGTGGCCCTTCAACAGGACTTCCTACGCGCACTCAACAAAGTGATATTCTACAGGCGAGAGCTCCAACAAATGGAGACGTAAGAACCATCGTTCTTGTTCCCGGTACAACCGAAGAATGTTATACCGAAACTATCCGCGCATTTAATTTGGCTGAAAAATTTATGCAGCCCGTTATTTTGCTTTTGGATGAAACGCTTGGTCATGCGGCGAGAGACATTGAATTGCCCGACTTGTCGGAGATTCAAGCTACCTTGATAAAACGCAGAGTAAATAACAAAAGTGATTATCAACCCTACGGCGTTAATGACGACGAACCGGCGATACTCAACCCGTTCTTTACCGGACAACCATATCATATAACCGGCCTTACTCATGACCATACGGGATTTCCAACAGAACATCCTATTTTGAGTCAGAAATTAATTGACCGACAATTCAAAAAAATAGATGCGCATTTAGGTGAAATTGAAAAATTTAAAAAATGCCATCTGGATGATGCTGATTATCTTATCATTTGTTACGGTTCAGTATATCTGGCCGCGCGTGATGCGATAGAAAAATTACGCGAAGAAAATCAAAACGTGGGAATATTCAGACCGATTACTCTATGGCCAAGTCCCGAAAAACGAATGTCCGAACTTGCGAAAAAATTTGATCCGCAAAACATTCTCGTTATTGAGATGAATAAAGGTCAATATTTGCGAGAGGTCGAACGCTCAATGAGAAATCGTCCCCAGTTCCTTTCAAAAGTGAACGGACGTGCGATATCTCCGCTTGAGATAATTGAAAAGCTTCGGGAGATGCACCATGTATGATTATGAATCAAAATTAAGGACAGACCGACTTCCGACACAATGGTGTCCGGGATGTGGTGATGGTATGGTCTTGAAAGCCATGATTCGCGCTATTGATGCGAACGGCTGGAATATGAATGACGTGTGTCTTGTGTCAGGTATCGGATGTTCCGGTCGTATCAGTTCGTATGTGAACTGTAACACGGTTCACACGACTCATGGACGTCCAATTGCTTATGCTACCGGCATTAAATTTGCGAACCCCGAGAAAAATGTGATTGTTGTTTCCGGCGACGGAGACGGTTTAGCAATCGGGCTTAGTCATTTTATGCACGCAGCTCGTCGAAACATAGACCTGAAATATATTATTATAAATAACTTTATTTACGGTCTGACGAACTCACAAGCAAGTCCAACCACTCCTTTAGGGATGTGGGCGGTCACTCAGCCATTCGGCAACACAGACAATTCATTTGACGCTTGCGATTTGGCGATAGCAGCTAAGGCGACTTTTGTCGCACGAAGCACTACTCTAGATTTGATTAAATTGGAAAAAATACTTACCGCTGCGTTCAAACATAAAGGGTTCAGTTTCGTTGAAATTTTCTCAGGATGCCCGGTCAACTTCGGTAAGAAGAATGAAATGGGTTCACCAAAAGAAACAGACGACTGGATTGGATCACTCGTATTGCCTGCAAATAAATTTGAGGCGCTACCTGAAGAAGAAAAAATAGGGAAGTTTCCGATTGGGATTCTTAACCAAAATACGAAAGCGAAGGAACATTGCGAAAAATATCTTGAATATGTTGCGCAAGTCCAAGCGAAGTTTGCTGAAGGTAAAGGAGAATAATATGTCAAAAAGACAAATTCGTTTTACCGGCGTCGGCGGACAGGGTATTATTTCAGCGGGAGATATTCTCTGCGACGCTGCAATTAAAACAGGAATGCATTCTGTAAAAATTGGGACCTACAATTCTCAAGTCCGTGGTGGTCCAACCGCCATTGACGTTCTCTGTGATGAAAAGACGATTTACTTTCCTTATGCTATCGACGGCGAAATTGAGTTTATGTGTTCCGTCGCCGATGCTTCTTATCAAATTTATAAGAAGGGAGTAATGACAAACGGAATCATTGTGATTGACCCTAATCTGGTATATCCGTCAGCCGATGATAGGAAAAGTTGGCGTATTTTGGAAATACCGATAGTGGAAATTGCAAAAAATGAAATTGGAAATATCGCGACGCAATCATCGATTGCTCTCGGTGTCGCCGTTCATATCACAAAATGTTTTGATGAAAAGATTCTTCTTGAATCAATTCTTGAAAAAGTACCAAAGAAGTCAAAAGAGGCGAACAGAAGAGCGTTCTTCCTCGGAATCGAATACGCTAAGAAATTAGTGGAATCGAAATAGTATAGCAAGCGGTGGATTAATTTCCACCGCTTTTTTATTTTCCTATTTCTGTTTTTCACGTTATAATCAGACGTAATGACGAAGAAAAAGCCGACATTGCGGGAAAAACGAAAAGCTTATCTCTTGGCGCGATTGGCGTATTTTAACCAATTCTATGGTTTTTCTTGGAACCGAGTTTCTCTCAAAAAAAGCTTGAGGTCACGTCTCGGAAGTTGTTCCTCTCTCCATAATCTGAATTTTTCTTCAAAGTTATTTTCCTATCCTCCTGAACTGATTGATTACGTCGTTGTTCATGAACTCTGTCATCTGAAAGAAATGAATCATTCTAAAAGATTTTACGATACGATGGCCGTCGCACTTCCGGACTGGAAGGAAAGAAAAGCACTTATTAAACAGAAAAGCAGAGACCCATTTTTGGTCATTCGCACGCTTCCCGAAATTGTTCAACATTTTTTCAAATAAAAAAACCGGCGAAGCGTTATGCTTCGTCGGTTATATGTTATTTTCTTGCGTTCAATTTAAACAGTAAGAAAGGGGGGAAGTTCGATGGAATCTTCAACAACACCTTCATACGGTTCTTGAAGCAAATCAGAGAGAAGTTCACGAAGGAACCAAGCGCGATAGGCTACCCATTGTTCAAGTGATTCTTCTGAACGAAATTTTCTGTCGATGACTTTTCCGTCGGCATAAAATACTTCCATATGAACGACACGGTCAAAACGTTTTGCATCACGATAGGTGACAACGTCTGATGTGATTTCGGAAACTTTTTCCTTGAGAACAACATTGCCCGATTTAACAACTTCAACCAATTTTTTTTCTCTGTGGTTGATTTTGTTTTCAACTTGGACAATTTTTTCTTGAAGAAATCCCTCGACATAGATTATCTTTCGACCTTCTTTGTCGATATCGCCTTCTTTGTGGCGCCAAACGCGAGCGGTAACTTTCCACTCTTCTCCAATCTGTGGATCAAACTTCGTAGGATTTTTTACATCCAATCGAAGCGATACATTTTTTGGAAGATCTTCGTATTTACCAATCAAACGATATCCTTTTCCCCAGGTATAAACCTTGGTACATTTCCATATCTGGTTGACGAGTGCACCGATGAATTTTTCACGGTGAATTTTCTTTGTAACTTCAGCCATTTTAGGCCTCCTTTTTGTTTGTTCGTGTTATAGGAACTTTTAATCCTGCATATAGACTACCATATAACTGTAAATTAGTCAACAAGCCTTCGATATTCTTGAGATTTGAGACTTTAATCCTTTCCTGTATTCTGTTATACTTTTCACATATGGAACACTTTCTTGATAAAAATTATCCGGAACTCGCGGGTTCGCATCCCGTTATTCGTGCAGTAAAAAAAGCCCGTGAACACGGTGAAAAACCCTTTACGAGAGATGAACTGATTGATGCCTATATCTCGCGACTTGGAACGATTTTTCGCAACCCGAGCGGTTTTTTGCACCTTAAACAGATGCTTCTTTCCGAATATGTCACGAAGCCGGAAGAAATTCCCGAGAGCTATTGGAGGTTGCAGGATAAAATTATGTCGGGGCGTAGTAGGCTCGGAGATCCGAAAAATGCGAGCGACGAAGAAAGGAAAAAAATTCAACGAATAAACGCGGAATCCGCACTCGCCGATCAAAAAATTTCTCTTGAAGAATGGATTGATTACATGGCTTCTCCTCACTCTCAAAATATACCGGATAATCTTAAATATTATATTTTTCGTAATGTCATAAAATTACAGGAATTTAATAAAGACAAAAAAGAATTTCCAAAACGTTCCAGAGGTACGGTAAAACGATTTCCGGAAATAAACGAAGAAGCCATTGAATACGTAGCTGAATCATTGCAAAAAAAATACTCAGGAGAAAAACCGGAATTTGAATATGATATTGATGAGACGGAGGAAAAAGAATTTAATGATTTTCTTGAAAAAGAAGATTTTGCGAAACTGTATACATGGGCAAATACGGTAATGAATCCAATCCCGGAACGCCTGCTTAAAATAACGGATGGAGAATGGCGAAAATTTAATCGGGGTTCGGCGCCGGAAGAAATTGTTTCTACTCTCAAAAATAAGGGAACCGGATGGTGTACGGTCGGCTTAAACACGGCAAAAACACAGATTGAGGGGGGAGACTTTTATATTTATTATTCCAATGACGATGAGGGCAATGCTATCATTCCGAGAATCGCCATCCTAAAAGAAGGGAACGCCATTTCTGAAGTTCGCGGTGTCGCCCCCAAGCAAAATCTTGATCCGTACATAGGAGAAATATTAAAAGAAAAGCTTGAAGAATTTCCTGATAAAGAAAAATTCTTAAAGAGGGAGCGAGATATGAGTATGCTGTCGCGACTCGTCGAAAAAAAGAATCAGAATGAAGAATTCAGTAAAGAAGAATTGCAATTTCTTTACGAACAGAAAGAAAAGATACAAGGATTTGGTGAAAAAGATGATCCGAGAATCAGCGAACTTCGAAATGCTCGTGATAAAATAGCCGACTATTGCAAGATTTATAATTGCATTCCCGAACAGATTGTTACCGACACAAATGATATTACAGAGAGCACCATTGTTTATATCGGCGAAATTAAACAAGAAGATTTTGATATTTTCAACAATCGTGAAAACCCGATTGTTATTGAAGGGGAGGTAAATTTTAAAGGTGAAACAAAAATTACTAAAATACCTGAAAATACCACCTTTAATGGAAGAGTTGATTTTGGCGAATGTCCGTCAATCCTTGAAATTCCGAAGGGCTCTATTTTTCACAAAGACGCAAGTTTCATTGATGATATTTCACTTGCTTCCATTTCGCCGGATACGATATTTAGCGAAAATGCCTACTTCTCAAGATGTCCTTCACTCAAAGAAATTCCCGACAATGTTATCTTTACCAAAGATGCGATTTTCAACGGCTGTACCTCTCTTTCAAAGATTCCAAAGTGTACCTTTGAAGGTGATGCAAACTTTTTCGGTTGTACCTCTCTGGTTGAAATACCGGAAGGTCTCATATTTAACGGGACGGTTTATTTCAATAATTGCACCTCATTGACTCGTATACCGGAAGACACTCTATTTAACGGCTACGCAGATTTTAGCGGCTGTGAGGCATTGATGGATATACCGGAAGACGTCATCAAAAATGTCGGCGGGAGTATTACTCTGCCGGAACATCTCAAGGAAAAATATTCCCATCTGCCGAACGTAAATTTAGAATAAAATATTTTTATTCTTTCGGCTCCACGTGCACTACAGCTCTCGCTATTTTGCAGTGTTTATTTCCAATGAGAAAATGCTCGAGAGTGGTCGCCTCGTCGTGTGCTTCATCAATGGTCATTTCCGGGTCGGCATAACAATGTACGACAACGGCAATTTTTCCTTCCGTTTTTCTGGTAAGAATATTATGCGCGTTCTCTAATTTTGGAAGATGCTTCATTCCTTCTTGAATCTGCTCTTCAATTTTTTTCATTTCAGAATCGCTGACTTCTTCGCTCTTGGAGGACTCATCAATCGACGGGTCGATATGCGTGTTTATCTCAACATCATCGCCCAACTCTGCTTTAACGAGGGCTTCAAATTCCGTCGCCTTTTCATGTGCATCTTTTACGGTGAGTGTGTGCAGAACTTCCAAATCGTAGTCTATAAATTTTTTGTCATTGAGAATATCAACAACCACATGGTGAATAGAGAAACCGTGTTTGTGTCCGAGAACGTGGATAGATTCTACAATTGTCTCCGTTGAAAGTTGAATGGATTTGGAATGAATAATTATATCGGTTTCGGGAAATTCTGCCATAACTGCTTCTTTTGCTGTTTTGATAATATCATGAAGCGCTTCCGTATTTAATTTTCGTCCGACAACAATCAGAGCGTCGACGGAAGCAGTCGGGCCCATCATTCTCGCTCTTACGTGATCCACATCAATAATTCCCGGAACATTCATAAGAATATCTTTTGTCTTATCGGCGAGACCGTCAGGTGCGGTATCAATGAGAACATCAAAAGTTCGTTTTCCCATATCCCAGCCGACTTTGATGACAATGAGAGCGACAAAAAGGGCAGCGACGGCGTCGGCGCCTTTGATATCAAAAAGGACACAAATGAGGCCAATGAAAACAACCGCGGAACTCCAGATGTCGGTTCGGAAATGCAACGCATCGGCTTCAAGTGCTTGGCTTCCCGTTTCTTTCGCAACTTTCATAAGAGCTCTCGAACGAGAGAAGTCAATAACGATAGAGAAAGCAACGATAGCAAAAGCGTACCACGTCGCTTCAACCTCAATATTACCGCTCATGAGACGCTTAACCGCCTCATAGATAATCCAACCGCTGGTAATGAAAAGAAGGGCAGTTTCAATAAGAGCAGAAAGCGCCTCAATTTTGCCGTGACCATAATGATGTTCCTCATCGGCAGGTTTATCGGAAACACGAACTGCGAAGTAGGTAATAACGGCCGCCCCCATGTCCAGAAGGGAATGCGCCGCTTCGGAAAGGATTCCCATACTGCCTGTCATAAGTCCGACAACGAATTTTCCCGCAGTGAGAAGAAATCCCGCCATCACCGAACTTAACGCTACGCTCGTCTTGTTTTTACTCATTTGTTCTTGTTCATTCATAGTGCTTTCATTATATCATAAGAACAATAAATTCAACTGTGGATTCAATCTTTTTTGACAATACAAATAAATTATTGTATCTTTAAATGAGTGAGTTCCATCAGTCAGGAGGCACATAATGCCAAAAATAATAGAAATTTCAAAAATCAGTGTCATTTGTAAAGTCTGTCACAGTATACTAACATTTAAGGCAAAAGAGATAACCCATCGCGTTGATACCTACTCGACCGATTGTGCTGTCCCGGAATTGGTAAAAGTGGATCGCTATTTCATTGAATGTCCAAAATGTAAAAACCACCCAAATGTGGCAAAAATTGCAACGGACGAAATGAAGAAAATCGCCAAAGAAAAATAATCGTTTACAACGAAAAAGTTATAAACTCAAAGTGCCGAATATCTTTCGGCACTTTTTTTAAAATTGGTAATCCACATAACTTTTTTTCTGAAAGTATAGTATTATGTATATATGCAAAAAATACGCGTTGGGGTATTGCGAGGAGGGACGAGCTCCGAATATGACGTTTCCTTGAAAACAGGGGAATCTGTTTTGCGCCATCTTCCCGAACACAAATATTTCCCGATTGATATGCTTATCACCAAAGACGGCACGTGGCATATAAATGGCATGCCGGCCGATTTGCCGAAAGTCGCCCGCAAAGTAGACATCGTTTTTAATGCGCTTCATGGAGAATATGGAGAAGACGGGCAAGTCCAGCGACTCCTCGAAAATTTCTCAATTCCATTCACCGGTTCCGGCGCGCTTTCTTCCGCTATCGGAATGAATAAATCCCTCTCCAAAGAAATCTTCAAAAAACACGGATTAAAAACAGCTATTGATCTCGTCGTCCCATCACGCCGTTTGAGCGAAGACCTCAAGAGTGAAAATGATTTTCAATTTCTCATTTTTGAAATACTCGGAATCGTTCCGCTTCCGATGATTGCCAAACCGGTTTCCGGAGGTTCTTCCGTCGGGACGTATATTATAAAAGACGTAAAAGATCTGATTAACGCCATTACAAATCTTGCCGGAACCGGTTGGGATATTCTCTTTGAGGAATTCATCTCGGGGAAAGAGGCAACATGCGGAGTGGTAAATAATTTTCGCCGAAAAGAACTCTACTCGCTTTTGCCCGTAGAAATTAAACCGCCGGAGAAAAGTGAATTTTTTGATTTTGATGCAAAGTATGGGGGAGAGAGCCAAGAAATTGTTCCCGGAAATTTTACCAGAGAAGAAAGTTCCGAGATTCAACGCATGGCGATGCTCGCCCACCAAGCGCTCAATCTGCGCCATTACTCCCGTTCCGATTTTATCATCGGCAATGACGGCATCTACATTCTAGAAGTAAACACACTCCCCGGACTAACCGGTGAATCGCTCCTCCCGAAATCCCTAAAAGCTGTAGGTTCTAATCTCCCCGAATTCCTAGACCACATCATCACCGAAGCCCTGAAGAAATAAAAAGTGTTCGTCGTTGTAAAATTTGGGGTCGTTCCGCTTCGTTAGTGCGGTGCGACCCCCAATTTTTGTCGTCCCGTCTTCGCCCTGCCATTCTGCCTGCCTGTCCGGTAGTCGGGGACTCGATCCGGAATCCACGTCGTCCGTCCCTTATAAACTATCAGCTAAAAGCTATAACCTTGTCCCACCTCTTGATAGAAAACAACTTTTATAGTAGTATATCCAAGTAACAGGAAGGGCCCTTAGCTCATCTGGCTAGAGCGCCGCTTTTGCACTGCGGAGGTAAGCGGTTCAAGTCCGCTAGGGTCCACAAACAAAATCGTCCCGAAGGGCGATTTTTTTGTAAATATTCTTGTGTTATAAAAAACCCGCCGGATTTTTTCCGACGGGTTTTTGTTTGTTTCTAATTATTTTCTTGCTAGCTTCATAGAGATGGCGGCCAAATATATGGCGGCGACACCGACAAGAACATAAACTATTTTCGAAATCACTGACATGGTTCCAAAAAGGGTCGCCACGAGGTCAAAATTAAGTGCTCCGACGAGGCCCCAATTTAGCCCGCCGACAATCACTAATATAAGAGCGATCGAATCAAATGCATTGAGTTTGTTCATATATAAAATAATAATAATAATGAGAATGCGTTTCGACCCTTCACGCTATGTAACAATTATGCTAGAAATTTTTTTTTAACGCGTATTGTTTGTGCATAACTTTTTTTAGAAAACGGACGGGTTTTAATGGGAATGCTTCGCATACTGTCACGGTGTGGTCGCAAGTCACTAAGTATAATTGTTCGCTTCGCTCCAATTCTACTAAGAGCTTGTTGACCTCGCCTCGCCTGTCCTTGATAGGACATGGCTCCGGCCTCACAAA
>CAIJYI010000018.1 GCA_903824855.1 uncultured bacterium
CATATAAATGGAAAAATATCTTGTATAAAGTATTTATATGTACGATAATTAAAATAGATGAACAGAGTTTTCGAAAAGTATTTTGAAAACAAAGGTCGATGTTTTTATTAAAAAATATAACTTAGATATTTTAAACTCCAAATTATTCGACAAGATGGAGAAATAAAATATTTCAATACAATGGTAGTAAAAAAGAAAGCAGTTAAGAAAGTTGTAAAAAAAGCAGTTAAGAAAGTTGTCAAAAAAGCAGTAAAGAAAGTAGTAAAGAAAGCAAAGAAAAAATAGTCTTACTTGTTTTAAACAAGTTCGATATTAATTTCGACTTTTTAGCACTTAACAAGACTCCCCGAAAGGGGAGTTTTGTTTTTGTATAGGGGTTACTGATTCGACTTCAGAAACTGTTTTTTGTCTTGTTTTTATGATATTATATCGATATCGTAAAAATTCAAAAAATATGCAAATTTTAAAGAAATTATTCGGAGATGAGAACACAAAGGCTCTCAAAAACATGCAACCGATTGTTGGACGCATTAATGAGCTTGAGGATGAGATTAGCTCGCTCACACAATCTGCTTTTTCTGAAAAGACTGAATCTTTTCGAAAACGATTAGCTGACGGAGAGAATGAGAACGATATCTTACCGGAAGCTTTTGCTTTGGTTCGCGAGGCCGCCAAAAGAACTTTAGGAGAAAGACACTACGATGTTCAGCTTATTGGAGGAATTATTCTTCATCAGGGTAAAATTTCAGAGATGAGAACGGGAGAAGGAAAAACTTTGGTTGCGACTCTTCCTGCGTATCTTAATGCTTTGTCCGGAAAAGGTGTTCATGTTGTTACCGTAAATGATTACCTTGCAAGACGTGACGCTGTCTGGATGGGTCAGATATTTGCTTACCTCGGAGTTTCTTGTGCTGTCATAAATCACGACACTTCTTATCTCTATGATCCAAAACATCAGGAATCAGATGAAAAAAGAGACGAAGTCGGATCGTTTAAAATTATTTATGATTTCTTACGACCTTGCACGAGGAAGGAAGCGTATCTCGCGGATATCACATATGGTACCAATAGTGAATTTGGTTTCGATTATCTTCGCGATAATATTGCCTACAATCCTGACTCGTTAGTTCAGCGAGGATACAACTATGCCTTGGTAGATGAAATCGACTCTATATTAATAGATGAAGCGCGTACTCCTCTTATTATCTCCTCGACGACTTCTGAATCAGAGGATCTCTATGTTACGTTTGCCGAAATCGCCAGAAAATTGAATGAAACGGAAGATTATGTAGTTGACGAAAAATTGAAGGCGATTTCCCTAACTGATGCCGGAATTACTAAAGCGGAAAAAATACTCGGTGTTGATAACATTTATACTGAAAAAGGAATTAAATATGTTCACCATCTGGAAACGGCAGTACGTGCAAAAGCACTTTTCAAAATCGATAAGGAATATGTCATTAAAGACAACGAGGTAATGATTGTCGACGAATTTACCGGACGTGTTCAACCGGGCCGAAGGTGGTCTGAAGGATTACATCAGGCAATTGAAGCAAAAGAGGGAACAAAAATACAGAAAGAATCGAGAACCGTCGCTTCTATAACTTATCAGAACTATTTCCGCCTCTATAAGAAACTTTCCGGAATGACAGGAACAGCAATGACCTCTTCGGAAGAATTCTATAAAGTATATGGGTTGGAAGTTATTACTACTCCGACGAATAAACCTGCCGCTCGTATCGATAGAATCGACCTTATCTTCCAGACAGAAAAAGGTAAATTTAGTGCGATTGCAAAAAAAGTGCGCGAGCTTCATGATGTCGGGCAACCGGTGCTTATCGGAACAGCTTCAATTGAGAAAAACGAATTGCTTTCAATTTTCTTAGAGAAAGAAGGAATCGAGCATGAAGTTTTGAACGCCAAAAAACACGAACAGGAAGGTGAAATCATCGCACAGTCAGGAAGAAAATCAAGTGTTGTTATCGCCACAAATATGGCAGGACGCGGAGTCGACATTAAACTCGGGGGAAATCCTCATACAGAAGAAGAATATGAAGAAATAAAGAAACTCGGCGGATTATATGTTATAGGAACCGAACGTCATGAGGCTCGACGTATTGATAATCAGCTCCGCGGTCGTTCCGGCCGTCAGGGTGATCCGGGAGAAACACAATTTTATGTATCATTGGAAGATTCTTTGATGCGTGTTTTTGCTTCCGATATGATTAAGAAAATGATGGGACGTTTCGGAATTCCCGAAGATGAGGCCATTCAAAATCCCATTATTTCAAAATCACTCGAATCCGCTCAGGAAAAAATTGAAGGTTTTCATTTTGATTCCCGAAAAAGCGTTTTGGAATACGATGATGTTATGAGTCATCAGAGAAAGATTGTTTACGAACGCCGAAGGAAGATGTTGCTCGCCGATAAAGAATATATTCTCTCTCTTACCGAGGAACTCGCCGCTCTTTCCGATGAAGCAAAAGAAATTATTGAGGGAAAGAAATTGGCACTCGGCGAAGAAATCTTTCTTGAGGCCTTAAGGAGAATTGCGCTTCAATCGACCGATATGCTGTGGATGGATCATCTCGAAATGATGGATTACCTCCGAAATTCAGTAAGACTCCGCGCCTACGGACAACGCGATCCGCTCGTCGAATACAAGAAAGAAGGTCTGCGATTGTTCCGCGATATGGAAATCGAATGGAGAAACAACATTGTTGAATTTATCAAAAATATCAGCACCGATGTTCTCGCCGCCGAAGAAAGAAGAATGGAAGAAGCCAAACTCGCCATGGAACGCGCGGTTATTGAAAGTGGAGCCACAGAAGGAGAAAATGGAGGAATCGTATCTCTCACTCCAAAAAATGATGAAGGCCAAAAAATCGGCAGAAACGACCCATGCTTCTGCGGAAGCGGAAAGAAATATAAACAATGCCACGGAAAATAATTTTTCCGGAAAATGAACCGATTTAGAATTTTGTTGCGATGACAAATAAATAATTATTTTTTGTGATATAATTAAATTATGCTAAAATTACATTTTTAGACACTCAGAATATTACACAATCAATGAACAACCTAAACGAAATAAAGAACGGCGAAGTCGAAGTTGCTGATGATGTCAGGAAACTTATAAAGCCGTCTGTTTCTCCGAAAAAATTCCTTTTCATAAGCATCGAGGCGCTCGCCGTCGATTTGGCTTGGCAATTAGTGAAAGAAGGGAATGAAGTAAAAATGTATATCAGAGAAGGCGGTTCAAAAGATATCGCCGATGGTTTTGTGGAAAAAGTCGATGAGTGGGCGACCTATGTTGATTGGGCCGACGTTATTGTCATTGATACCTGCGGAAGAGGGGCACTTGCTGATGATTTGCGCAGAAAGGGAAAACTTGTTGTCGGTGGAAGCGTTTATACCGATAAATTGGAAACAGACAGAGAGTTTGGGCAGACCGAAATGAAGAAAGCCGGAATGACAATTTTACCACACTGGGAGTTCACCGATTTTGATGAAGGAATAAATTTTATTGAGACGCACCCGATGCGTTATGTGTTTAAACCATCCGGAGAAGAAACTCTCGACTGGTATCTAAAAAGTTTGCTCTTTCTCGGAAAGGAAGATGACGGCAAAGATATTCTCGCCGTTATGAAGCACAACCAGAAAAGCTGGTCTGAAAAAATTAAGGAATTTCAACTGCAAAAATTTGCAACGGGTATCGAAGTAGCAATAAGCGCGTTTTTTAACGGTAATGATTTCATTTATCCGATAAATGTAAACTTTGAACACAAAAAACTTTTTCCCGGTGACATTGGTCCGTATACCGGCGAAATGGGAACGCTGATGTATTGGGATGACACGAATGAACTTTTCAAATCGACATTATTTCGAATGCGCGACCGATTGCGTGAGAGTAAATATGTCGGTTGTATTGATATAAATTGTATCGTAAACGGAAAGGGAATATATCCGCTAGAATTTACCACTCGTTTCGGATATCCCACTATTAGTATTATGATGGAAGGTGTTCAGAGTCCATGGGGAGAATTTCTTTATGCTCTCGCAAAAGGCGAAGATTACAAAATCAAAACAAATAAAGGATTTCAAGTTGGAATAGTTGTTGCGGTACCTCCTTTTCCTTACTACGACGAAGAACAATATAAAATTTACAAAGGGACTTCTATCGTCTTTAAAAAACCGAACTTTAACGGTATTCATCTGGGAGATGTAAGGCTCGAAGGCGGAGATTGGAAATTGACAGGAGACGCAGGATACGCTCTTATCGTTACCGGTTCCGATAATACCGTCGAAGGTGCAAGAAAAGTAGCATATCATCGTATCGAAAATATTATATTACAAAATATGTTCTATCGAACAGATATTGGCTTGAAATGGGGAAGAGAAGGCGATGAGTTGCAGGCATGGGGACTTCTTTAGCGAAGTCTATAAAGTCTCTAAAGTCACTACGACCGTCGCCGGTTCGGGGTTGCCTGCCTGCCGGTAGACCGGGACCGCGATATGGAATCCATGTGCAATAAAGACTACGTGGATACCGGATCAGGTCCGGTATGACGACAAACGCATTTCAATGTCTTTTTTTTGAAAAATTAATAGTGAGAATAGCAGAAAACCTAGCATTGCAAAACACAATACTTTGTGTTATTGTTTGGGTTGGAAGTTATTTTTTAAAATGTAGATACAAGGAGAAATAAATGACCGCTAAATCCATTAAATACAAAGCGCTTGAAAAAGCTGCTAAGCTTGCAAAAAAGCAATTAGTTCTATTTCATTATATTGTTAGTAAACAACGAATGACACTTTCTGAAAGATTAGAATATCTCAGTAAAAATATCGTAGATGCTGACATACACAAAGATATTCTTATGGAGCTTCGAGATGATGTTCTTAAGGAACTGCGAGAAGTTACCATAAATGGAGAAGAGAAATGAACGCTTTGATTGTTATGTTATTTTTTACCGTAATTGGATTATTTTTTGGTTTATTTTTTGTAAAATACTGCCTCGCTACAGACATCTATTATTCAAAGAAAGAAAAAATTCTTGCTGTTGTGATGTGGATTTTTATATTAGATTGTTTTGGGATTTTGGCATTATTAGGGTGGCATGGTACGATATGGATTCATGGACTCGGCGGAATTCCATTTCCTGTTACGATGTAAAATCAGTGCCGGCGTTTAACGTCGGCTTTTTTTGCATAAAAAAATACCCCGCAAAGCAGGGTATTTTTTAGTGAATTTAGACTTTGTTAACGTGAACAGCGTTAGGTCCTTTTGGGCCTTGCGCTACTTCAAAAGTAACTTTGTCTCCTTCACGGAGATCGGAGAACTGTACGTTCTCGAGTTCGTTTGAGTGAAAGAAGATATCTTTTTCACCTCCCTCTCGGGCGATAAATCCGAATCCGCGATCAGTGATGCGAACGATTGTTCCTTGTTGCATTTTTTGCTAGAACTAACGATTAAAATACAAACAGAGAATTGCAAAATAACTTCGACTACAATCTTTACGCAATTTATATTTGTAATTCCATTATACTACAATGGTCTTTTTTGTCAAGCATATTTTGATTTAATTGTGGAAAACTGCTAGAATGTCTGAGTATTGGAAAAAGATAATAAGCATACTATTTCATGAAAATATTCATATGGAGCCTCGTTACTATCGCTGTTGCGGTTGGTCTATTATGGGGATTAAAACAAGAAAGTGTTCAAACAGGTGTTGTTACCATTGACTCACATTTGTATGATACATTCGCGCAGTGTATTAAAGATTCCGGCGCCAAGTTTTATGGTGCTTCTTGGTGTCCTCACTGCCATGATCAGAAAACTGAATTTGGAGATTCGGCAAAACTTTTGCCTTATATTGAGTGTGCGACTGCAGACAATCAAGGACAAACTCAAATCTGCAAAGACAAAGGGATTACCGGTTATCCTACATGGATTTTTAAAGATGGTTCACAATTATCGGGTAAATTAGAAATGGATGTTCTTGCGGAAAAAACATCTTGTTCATTGCCTGCAGGGGTTGCGACCTCAACTAACGGAATTCAATAAGTGATAAAAAATAAAAGCCGTCCCATCACTATGGGGCGGCTTTTTTTATTACGTTACTTAAATATGTAGGGGAATGACGGCGACTTCATTAATCTCGTAGTCCAAAACGTATACTGCTTTTTTTATGAGCTCGCCCATATAGTCTAACGCTTCGCGAACGGTTTCGTTTTCGGTGACAGACCATAACCAGCGCCCTTTATTATCGAGAATATATAGACGTGCTACATAATGAATTGCTTCATTATCGCTCGTAAAAGACAAACAGAATAAATCGGGATCAAAATCTGTTTCTGTAAGATAATCTAAGCCATGATTTTTCTTAATGGCATTCAATTGTGATTCAGAGATAGAGGTCATTTTTTCTCCTTAGTTTTTGTTTCAGATAATTGAGATTTGATGTAAATTATATAAAAAAACAAATTTCGCATCATTTTTTTCGTCATCAGTTAAACGTTTGAATGCGTTGCCGACAGTTTCACCTTCTCTTACTTCCGTAATTTTTCCGCCGTTTATATCGAGCAGATAAATATGTAAAAGTTGAAACGGGTCATCATCTTCAATGAATATCGGTTGAGCAAGATGATTAAACGGGACTAGCATTATTGAGTCCAATCGGTAACGTTCTTTTATAGCAATAATATTTTTATACACTATTCATTCCTTATGTAAGTTGACAATTTACAAAACCTTGCTATTTATAGCATACAGAAAATGGTTTGTAAAGGGTTTCTCAAGTGGTAAAAACTGATATCATATCCTTATGAAAAATCATGAAAAAGCAGGAAAAATATCCGATGAACTTAAAGCCCTTTTTCCAAAAGCGAAAATGATGCTTCATTATGGAAATAATTGGGAGCTTTTAGTGGCCGTCGAACTTTCCGCACAATGCACCGACAAAAAAGTTAATGAGATTACCCCCGCATTGTTTAAAAAGTATCCGACATTAGATGATTACGTAAAAGCGAAACCCGGAGAATTTGAAAAGATGATTTTCCAGTCGGGATTCTATAAAAACAAGACGAAGAATATTCTTGCTGCAGCCAAAGTGATAAAGGAAGAATTTGGCGGGCATATCCCGAAGACGATGGCGGAAATATTGACCATTCCGGGTGTCGCAAGAAAGACGGCAAACGTCGTTTTAGGCAATGCTTATGGAATAGTTGAAGGAATAGCTGTTGATACTCACGTGAAGCGCCTTGACCGATTGTGGGGCCTCACAAAGGAAGAAAACCCAGTCAAAATAGAAAGAGACTTGATGAAAGCATTACCAAAAGATGATTGGTTTTTATTTACCTATAGAACGATAGAATACGGAAGGAAATATTGCACAGCAAGAGTAAAAGATCATTCAAAATGTCCGCTTGGGAAATATGAAAAATAATTTTTTCGTCATTCCGGCCCTCGAGCCGGAATCCAGATTAATTACGACTAACGTGGATTCCGGATCAAGTCCAGAATGACGACACTATGACTAAACAAGAATAATTATGAGTAAAATTCCCGTTTCAGAAATACTTAATTGGTATAAAATCAACAAAAGAACTCTTCCATGGCGAAGAGCCGGTATTTCCGCATACGAAGTTTGGGTCTCCGAAATAATGTTGCAACAGACTCAGGTTGCAAGAGGGATTGTTTTTTACGAGAGATTTTTAAAAAGGTATCCAACGGTGCAAAAACTCGCAAAAACAAGTTGGGAAGAATTTTTGCCGTATTATGAAGGGCTTGGATATTATAACCGCGGTCGCAATATGATTGAAACAGCGAAAATTATTGTTCGGGATTTTAATGGTGAATTTCCTATGGATAAAAAGGAGATGATTGGTTTGCCGGGAGTCGGAGAATATACCGCTTCGGCGGTTTTATCATTCGCGCATAATTTGCCGTTTGTTGCGTATGACACAAACTTCAAAAGAATTTTTGGTACGCGTGAAAATGCGGAAAAAGCTTTTATTAAGTCCGGGGTTTTGAGTTCCATTTTTAATAGCGCGGTGATGGATTACGCAAGCGCGCATAAAGTTCATCAAGTTCATAAAGTTCATAAAGTTCATCAAGTTCATAAAGTTCATCAAGTTCATCAAGTTCATAAAGTCCATCAAGTTCATCAAGTTCATAAAGTTCATCAAGTTCGGACGACATTAATAATTCTTCATGAAAACCATAAAAAGTATTTTTCTGAAAATAAGAAAAAATATGAACCTTTTATGATGCCGAAAGAAATCAAAACTCGCGAGCAGATTAAAAAATATTTTCTGGAAAAATATGGTTTAAGACTTTCTGTCCGTCCGCCAAATTCAAATGGGGAAGTAAACGCGCAGATTCTTTCGGGTAAAAACACTTTTGCCATTTATACAAAAAAAGATTATGATAAAGAATAATATCATCTAACCCCTAAAACTTAAACCCTAACTATGACAAAGCTACCAGAAATAAAAGGACACGTTTGGATTGGGTCGGAACCTATCACTCTGGATGATCTTTCCGGAAAAGTGGTTCTGATTGATTTTTGGACATATTCTTGTATAAATTGTCTTCGTACTCTTCCGTATCTTCGTGAGTGGCACAAGAAGTATAAAGATGACGGCTTGGTCATTATTGGTATTCATACACCTGAATTTGAATTTGAGATGGATCCGGTAAACGTTGAGAAAGCCATTAAGGAATATGATATCACCTGGCCTGTTCTTTTAGATAATGAAAAAGAGAATTGGGATAATTTTGAAAATCAGTATTGGCCTGCGAAATACTTAACTGATACAAAAGGAGATATTGTCTACACTCATTTTGGTGAAGGAGCCTATGCTGATACGGAAAGAAAAATTCGCGAGCTTTTGGGCATGAATAATCCTGACACGAAAGAGGATTGGGAAGTGAATGAACATAAACACGGCGCAACCTGTGGTGTCGCAACTCCGGAAACATATTGCGGTTATATGCGTGGGAATCTCATGAATGATCTAGGGTATGGAGAGGATGTTGAAGAAGTATACGTCAAAAGTGATCTGCCTTTGGAGGAAGGGCGTATTCAATTGGAAGGAAAGTTTTTTGCCACGGAAGAATATGTTGAGTCGCGTGATCCAAAGGCGGAACTTTCTCTTTTATGTAGAGGTTCAGAAATAAATCTCGTCCTTTCTCCGGTAGGAAAAGAATCATCCGTTGAAATTTTATGGAATGGAAAACCTTTGACTAAGGAAATTAGAGGGGAAGATGTCACAGAAGACAGCTCGGTTATTATTAATCGACCGGGACTTTTCCGAATAATAAAATCAAAAAACGCCGTTGAGGGAACAATCACTATTCGCCCGGGTTCGGGAAAATTTAGAGCCCACGCCTTTACTTTTTCCGGCTGTGTCGATAGTATGTAGACGAACATTGAATGAGAAATATAGTAAATTTGCACCCTTAGCTCAGCTGGTTAGAGCGCACGATTCACATTCGTGAGGTCGGAGGTTCGAGCCCCCCAGGGTGCACAAAAATGTATTTTTTTGGAAGTCGATTCCTGTAGCTTTACTATATTGTCTATTTATTGTATAACAATTTCAGTGGTGATAATCTCAAAAGGAGATTGTAATGTCTGTACGAAAATTAATAATATTTGATTTTGACGGAGTGCTTCGTGAAATGTCGTGGATGCGCATGCATGATGCCTATAGAATATCGATTGAGTTTCATGGAAAGAAAGCTGATGATTATTTTACCGATTTGGTATCGTTTAAAAAATGGTACAATATCGATTGGCGTAAAAATGTGGGAAGTATTTTTGCAGGGACAAATGTAACCTGTGATCAATTCAATGAAGTTTTTGATGATAACTATTTTCAATACCTTCAAGTATTTCCATGGGGGGAAGAAGTTATTTTATCTCTTTCAAAAAAATATAAACTTGCTATTGTGTCCTCTTCATATAAAAAAGCTGTGGAGGAATCACTTGGTGATTTGAAAAAATATTTCACGATTATCATTGGTGCCGATAGTGTAAAAAACCTTAAGCCCGATACGGAAGGCATAAATATTGTTCTTAAAGAAACAAAATTCCTCGCAGATGAAGCAATTATGATTGGCGATATGCACGTCGATTACCAAGCGGGGAAAGATGCCGGCCTCATGACGGGTTTGGTAAAATGGGGAATGGGAGATTGGGATTATTTATGCTCACTCAAACCTGATATTCTTTTTGAAGAACCTAGCGAGCTATTGAGCCTATAGAAACACAAACACCGACTCGAGGGTCGGTGTTTTTTTAAATTAAACTGATTTTACTTTTAGTCTATGTTGTTTGTTTTTGTCGATTTTTTGGAGTCGAATATTGAGCAATCCGTGTTTCTCAATGGCCTCGGCTGTGGTTGGGTCAATTTCTTCCGGAAGGACGATTGTTCGGGAAAATGAACCCCAATAGAGTTCCTGAATCATGTAGTCTCCGGGAAGGACACCTTGCGGGGCGTCTCTCTTTCCGCTGATGGTGATCATTTCAGGAGATATTGAAATATTAAGTTCATCAGAGCGTACTCCTGCCGGCATCGTTTGTATGATAATTTCCGTATCTGTTTGATAGAGGTCGACACTGAGCTCCCCTTCACCTGAGGAGGTTTCTTCAATTTCTTCCGTTTCCACGATAAAATCAGGATTCATGGTATCGTAATCCATGGACGATTCATCGTTGTCACTTGTGACACCTCTTAGTCTATCTAAGAGAGTTCTTTTCTTTTCTTCGTTTTTATAGAACATAAATATTGTCACTTTAATCTATCAAAATAGAATGAAAGATAAAGTGAAAAATGTTTTTAATTAACGTTCGAAATATAATAGGG
>CAIJYI010000019.1 GCA_903824855.1 uncultured bacterium
ATACTGTAAAATTTAATAATTTGCATTCTTACTAATACCCTTTCTTCTCTTTCCACAAAATAACGCACGAAGTAAGGAAAGATAACAGAAAAATTACAGAACCGTAGAAACACGGGGTAAGAAACGGATTGGTCATCGGACTTCCTGAGCAACCGATTTGACTACCATGGAAATAATCAAGGTAAATCTTTGTAAAATTACTAAAGCCAAAAATCGTACCGCCAAAAAGGAACCATGATAGATATTTTTCATGAAGAAATTTTTGATCGATTCTTTCTTTTTTTAGAAGAAGCAAAGAAAAGCCAAGCGCTCCAAAAAATCCGATGGCACCATAGAAACATGGTGTCAGAATGGGGTTTGGAGTTATACAATTCTCAATTTTAAAAATTGTTCCTTCTAATCCATAGAAACGAGCAAAATCATTATTTACGGCAAGCCACGAGACTATCGTGCCAACAAAGAGAACAAATGCTTGAATAAGATAGTATTTCTTCATTCAATAATTATATCATAAAAAAACACCCCGCCGAGTGGCGGGGTGTATATATCTTATGTTAAACGCGAAAACGTTCTACAAACATTTCCAGGTCAGCTAGAGTATTCTTTTTATTCACGGCACAACGCACCGCTCCAATAATTACTTTTAATGGAATTTTTGTAGCGGGTGTGTTTGGAGAAGTTCTGCTACCATTCAACAATTGCCCTGCTTTTATGACGCAGTGCCAATTGGGAACACTCTCAATACATCCTTCACGAACTAATTCATCCGAACTTATCTTGTCTGTTTTTTTAGAAATTTTTCGTTCCAGCAATCGTATGAGAACGACAAGCTTTGAAAGATCTAAATTTTCCTTTTGATTGGTAAAGATTTGAACTTGTTCGGTCGTCGGACTTTTTTGAATAATTATATCTGCACGACCGCCTTCTTTTGTGCGAAGATATTTTGAGATAACTCCGCAATCTGTTTCTACAACAGCGAGGGATATTTCTCCAATTTGTTCGCGATACGCCGTTTCCGCAGCTTTTGGGGCAGCCACCATGAACTCATATTGTTCTTCAAGTTTTAACTGAAGAGCTGTAAAAAGCCAATCAATGGCCATAAGCGAATCTTTTTGAACGAGAAGTTTCATCAATGATGAAATCTCAAACGGCTGTCCGACCGGGTTAAGATCGACATTGGTAACAAATTTCAAGATCTGGCGCAATTCAGGATTCTTTTCGATTCCCAAATCTTTTGCAACCAAGGAAGCCACGCACTCCCCTTCTTTTCGTCCATTGTTCCCTGCGGTCGCATGTTCATCAAATCTTCCGCCACCAACACCAAGAAGCAAATATCCTGTTCTCTCGTAATTTTCTGCAGTGGTGGTAAATTCATTTTCACGAAGAAACAAAATATTTCGATTTTCGATAATATCTTTTACTCCGGGATATTTTTCTTCCCCATATTTCCAAAGAAGAAAGATACCGACGCCTTCATCAAGGTGCGGCTGTGGGTGTGTAATAATCCCCATACACTTTTTCATAAAACCTCCTCAAAATTTCAATGTACGATAGGTAATTGACTCTTTTAATAATACCATAATTTGAGTATTTAGTCAATTTGTTTGGTGTGAGGGAGAGGAATCTTTCTCCTTACAGGAGCGATACATGTTTTATACCTCACTTCGCTGACCTCGGCTCGTTACGGTATATTCAACATCTTCAAATCCTCACGAAAGAGAAGCAGTTCTCTTTCTTCCAGGGGCACAAAAAAATCCGCAATGCGGATGATTTTTTTGTGCCCGGGAGAGGACTTGAACCTCCACACCTTGCGGCACATCCACCTCAAGGATGCTTGTCTACCAATTTCAACACCCGGGCATGGGTGAGATAAATATAGTATGCACTATTTATTATTTTATTTCAAGTACTTGCAAAAACACCCGCGAAAGGCGGGTGTTTTTTAAAATTTGAATTATTCTTTTTCCTCAGCTTCAGCCTTGGCTTCTTCAATTCTTCCTTCTTCTTCGGCTCTCGCGTCGTCTGCCGTTTCTCTTTCTTCTTCTGACATGACTTCGAGATCTTCATCATCGGCAATGCTATCAGCCTGCATACGCTCGTTGCGCATTTTTCTGCGGACTTCGCGGGCAACTTTCTCACGGATGTAATAAAGTTTAGATCTGCGGGTCTTCGTGCGGCGTACGATTTCGATTTTGTCGATAATTGGGGAAAAGAGTGGGAATATTCTTTCAACACCAACGCGTCCGGTAACTTTTCGGACAGTGAAGGTTGCTCCCGGTTCAGTACCATGTTTTCTTGCGAGTACCAAACCTTCAAATGACTGAAGGCGAATACGCTCTTTTTTGTCTTTATCTTTTTCTTTAATCTTTACGAACACGCGAACGGTGTCGCCTGCGCGCATATCAAGTTTCTTCCTTTCAGAAATCTTGACCGATGTGAAATTTTTTGCAATCTGGGCCATGTTTTTATATATTTTTACAGTGTCATTAATGTAGCATAAACTCCGATTTTACGCAACATCCCCGAGCATTTTCTCTGCTTTTTTGAAATCTTCGGGTAATGGGGCCTCAATATGAAGAACTTTTTGGGATGGAGTGACAACATCTATTGAAAAGGAGTGAAGGGCCATTCTTTCAAATCCGAGAATGTTTTGGCCTTTCGGAGCATAGAGCGTGTCATGAACAATTGGATGACCGATTGCTTTCATGTGAACGCGAATTTGATGAGTACGCCCGGTTTCGGGATATGCCTCTACATAAGTCGCGAGTTTTCCTTTTTCAAGAACTTTAAATCCTGTCGTGGCCTCCCTTCTGTCTCCGCGTGCTCCATATTCTGCGGACCATTTTCGAAAATCATTTCTGGAACGGCCGATAGGTTTGTCTATTAATCCTTTTTCATCTTTAACAATACCGTAAACAAAAGCGCGGTATGTTTTTTTCACTTTTCTTTCTTGAAATTGTTTTTTGAAAAATTCATAGGCTTCAGGTGTTTTTGCGATAATGATTGCTCCCGATGTTTCGCGATCCAAACGGTGAACTATTCCGGGGCGCCAAATAATTGAGCCATCGGTCGCTCTCCATGGTTCACCAACTTTTTTTATTTCAGGATATTTCTCGATAATCCAGTCGGTAAGAGTCGGTTCTTTTGTTCGTCCGTCAGAATGCACAATAAGCCCGCTTCTCTTGTTGAGAACGAGCATTTCTTTGTCTTCATATAATACCGCGGGGTCAATGCCTGATGTCATATAAGTAGCCTAACAAAAAAGGATGGTTTTATCCATCCTTTTCGTCCTTCTGTGTGAAGACTGATGTGTAAAGGGTGCGAGAAATTAAATCAAAAACAAGGAGTGCTTTTTCTTTCATTTCTTCGGTTTTTGAAACGTTATTGAATGTTGATTCTGTGAACATGACTACATAGTAGCATAAATCAGAAAATAAGTCAAACAATAACCGTAAATCCTTCAAATTCGCCGGTAGCGGGAAGCCACTTTGTTTCAATGTTTTCCACTTTTGAATGAGGGGTTCCTTTTTGCAAGAGAACGAGAAATTTCTGAAGAATATCTTTCTCCCCTTCCGCAATCACAAAAACCGAACCATCGTGTTTGTTGCGAACGCTCCCGGTAAGTCCGAGGTTTCGGGCATTACTATCTGTGAAGTCCCGAAAAAAGACTCCTTGCACAATACCGGAAATTTTACACTCAATGCGAAACATAAAGCTATTTCAAGTCCAAACTTTTTAGGTAGGCACGTAATTTCTCTCCGATTTCAGGGTGTTTCAATCCGAGATGAATGGTCGCTTTTACAAAATTGAATTTGTCGCCGGTATCAAGCCATTCGCCGTCAAGAATACAACCATAAATCGGTTTGTTGTCTTGAAGCATGGAATCAAAAACATCAGCAAGTCTTTGTTCTCCTGATTTCCACTCTTTCAATTTGTCCAATCGTTTAAAGACTTCCGGAGTGAGAACGTATTTTCCCGGAACAGCGAGATTTGAAGGAGCTACTTCTTTTTTGGGTTTTTCAACAAAGCTTTTAATCTTCCACAATGTTTTATCGATTTGTTTTCCGTCAATAACGCCAAATTTTGAAACTTCATCCATCGAAACCTCAGCGAGTCCGATTATGGGGGCATTATATTTTTCATACGCTTTGATAAGCTGTTTGGAATTAGGTGATTTGCTATCGTAGATACAATCGCCAAAAACCACCAGCACCGATTCGTCTTTTCCAACAAGATGAGAGGCCTGATTAATAGCATCGCCGTCCCCTTTCGCGGATTTCTGTCTTACAAAAGTGAAACGAGCGAGATTTGAGATATCCTGAACCTGTTTGAGAATTTCGTGTTTTTGTTTTTCAGCCAACGAACTTTCCAATTCATAGGAAGTATCAAAATGGTCTTCAATTGAACGCTTTCCGCGACCGGTTACAAAAATAATATCTTCAATTCCTGATGCAACCAATTCTTCTACGATATATTGAACAACCGGTTTATCAACAATCGGAAGCATTTCTTTCGGTTGAGATTTTGTTGCGGGAAGAAATCGAGTTCCAAATCCTGCGACCGGTAATATTGCTTTAGTGATAGAGCTTTTTGCCATAAAAAATATTGATAATGAATAATGTTTGTATAGTATACTATTTGATAAAAAATTGGAAGAATAATTTGGCTGTATGATAAAAAATTGGAAGAATGATATGGATATGTGATATACTGTATGCCTATGAATACAAAAATATTTAAGTCATACGACATTCGCGGAATTTATCCGGAAGAACTCGATGAAAAAGCGGCCTACACCATAGGTCGAGCGACGGCAATATATTTAAAAGCAAAAAATATTGCGGTAGGACGTGATACAAGACCTTCTTCAGATGCCCTCTTCATGGCTCTGTGCAAAGGAATAACAGATGCCAGCTCAAATGTTCTTGATCTTGGCCATGCTACCACCCCTCTTGTTTATTATGCATCACACGAATCCGGAATCGACGGAAGCATTTCACTGACGGCTTCACACAATCCGCCAAATTGGAATGGTTTTAAAATTACCAAAAGTGACGCCGTACCGATAGGGATAAATTCAGGACTCAGAGATATTGAAGCAATCGGCAATAAGGGAGAATTTAAAGCGTCTCTCATACACGGCAATGTTATTCCCACCGATTTAATAAACAGATATACGGAAAAAATAGCTTCTTTCTGGGATCTTCGCGATAAAAAATATAAAGTGGTTGTTGATGCGGCGAATGCGATGGGAATTTTAGAACTCCCCATTTATAAAAAAGTCGAGGCGAATGTCACCGTTTCAACATTATATTGTGACCCGACACATCCGTTTGCCTGTCACGAGGCAAATCCTCTCAACACGGAAACACTCGAAGAGCTTCGAAAAAAAGTAGTAGAAGAAGGCGCGGATCTCGGAATTGCTTACGACGGCGATGCTGACCGTGTTGGATTTGTAGATGAAACCGGAGCTATCATACCGATGGACTTTATTACGGGAATAATTTGCGCGCCGGTCTTGGTGAAATATCCACAGGCCGCAATATTATATGATCTTCGTTCTTCAATGAGCGTTAAGGAAGAAATTGAAAAAAATGGCGGTCGTGCGCTGGAATGTATGATCGGACATTCAAATATTAAAAAACAAATGCGCGAAGAAAATGCCGCTTTCGCAGGAGAACTTTCCGGACATTATTATTTCCGCGAAAACTCTTACGCCGAAGCAAGTACCCTTGCCGTTATTTTCCTTATGAATAGAATGAGAGAAACAGGCAAAAAACTTTCTGAATTAGTTACCGAAATGCGAAGATATTTCCATTCGGGAGAAATAAACAACAAAGTTACCGATGCGCCCGGAATTATGGCAAAGCTTAAAGAAAAATATAAAGACGGGATTTTAAGCGAAATGGACGGTATAAAAATTTCCTACCCCGATCCGTCCGGCGGAACGCTCTGGTGGTTTAATGTAAGGTCTTCCAATACCGAACCGCTCTTGCGATTAAATCTAGAGGCAAAAACGAAAGAAATGATGGAAGCAAAAAAAGCTGAATTACTACAAATAATTACCGGATAAATTATTTATTATCAATATATAATTGACGATTATGGCAGAACTTAAAAATGACCCGGTACTTGCCGACTTTCAGGCTTACATAAAAGCCGTTTGCAAAGAACGCGGGTGGGACAAGAATTCAGACCTCGTTATTTTAAGCGGAATCGTTGAAGAGCTCGGCGAATTAACGAGAGCTATGCGCGATTATCGCGGAGAATGGGAACAAGACGGAAAGGAAAGCAAAAAAGGACAAAAAGAACATCTTGAAAGAGAGTTTGCCGATGTCTTGAATTATCTTCTTGATCTCGCAAATTACTACGAGGTGGATATGGAGCATGCCTTCCGCGAAAAATGGAAATTAAACGAGAGCCGCTCATGGGGCGAAGGAAGAAAAGAATCATAAAAAAAATAAAACCTGTCTCAATTTGAGGCAGGTTTTTTGTTGGTAAAAAATTCAAGAGTTTAGTAAAATAGAAGTGAAATAAAAATTTTATATGCTTTCTCTTATTTTTGAAATATTCGCAGCTGTCGTTATTTCCGCTTTATTGTTCTTCGTTTTTATTCTTGCAAAAAAACGCCCGTCCAATGAAGGTAACTGGAATCCGGGCCATAAGATACTCCCCTTTGCAGAAGTCAAAGACAACGGAAAAATTTTGATAAAAAATGTACGCCATAATGTATACAAAACGGCTAACGATTTTGAGGGAAATTATGATGACCGCGAATATGACCCCGATCAATTAAAAAAAGTTTGGTTATTCCTCGTCCATTTCACGGGATATAAGGGAGCGGCCCACGCATTTCTTTCTTTTGAGTTTGAAGGTGATGAATTTGTTTCCGTTTCTATTGAACAGAGAAGGAGAGACGGTAAAGAATTTTCGGCAGTAAAAGGGCTATTTCGACAATTTGAACTTATGTACGTTATCGCCGATGAACGCGACACCGTCAGACTGCGTACAGAACACCACAAAGACAATGTTTTTCTCTACCCTCTTAAATTATCAAAAGAAAAGGAGAAGGAGCTTTTTTGCGACATAATGAAACGAGTGAACGCACTTGCAGAAAATCCGGAATTTTATCATTCAATTTCAAACGCCTGTTTTCAAAATATCGTTGATCATATAAATAATGTTCTTCCCGGGAAAATGCCTTTTGATTACCGAATTATTTTACCGGAAAACGCAGACCTTTACGCGAATAAAATGGATCTCATTGAAATGGAATCTTCCCCCGAGGAAACGAGAAAAAAACATCTTATCAACGAGCTTGCAAAAAAATACGCTGACGATCCGAATTTTTCATTGCGAATCAGGGGTCGTTAAAAAAAAAATCGCCCGACGTTTAAAACGTCGGGCGATATTGTTTATACCAATTAATGTTTGGAACTCAAATATAAAATACCTGAAATAAATGACCAGCACAACGCAGGAACACCTATCATCCAACCGAACATCTGGAGAATATGAAGATGAGCTTCTGTGACAATAGCTCCAAAAACAGTTAATCCATGTTCCGGTACAAAATAGGTGACCAAAATAGCCAACGTCAGAAATAGAGCAGATACCAAAATATTGGTTATTAAACAAACTTTGCAATCACTTTTAATCATAGCGATTCCTCCTTTAGGAAAATGCGTTTATCAAATGACTCTCTATTGAATATCATATATGGGCTTTAATGTCAACCTTCGGTGCAGAGTTTTTTATTTTCAAAAAAGGGATAAAGACCCCGCAAACAAGAATAATAGCACAACCGATAGAAGCTCTCCCCGTCAGCATTTGTTGAAACAAAAGGATTCCCCAAACGGTATTCAAAACAGGTCCCAGATATCCGATAGCTGCGACCAATGAAGCGGGCGCTATTTGATAAGCTTTTGCCATACAGAATTGCGCGACGGTAGAAAAAACACCGGCGGCAATCATTACTCCCCAAACACTCCAACTTCTCGGAAAGGTTACCTCCCCTATGACAGCAAAACAAACCAGATGCATAAGAAAAGCAACGAAACAAAAATAGAATATTATAGTTATCGGTGAATTTGTTTTCCCTGCCTTCGCGACCATGAGGGCTGAAAAAGCGGCAAAAACTCCGCCTACCAAGGCAATGATTTGCCCGAAAGTTTTTTCGTGTGAGAGCGATGGGTCAAAAAGAATATAGAGACCGACAAGAGACACGAGAACAACAGTAAAAGCTTTCAGCGAAAAACGTTCCCCAAGAACAAGAGGACAAAGTAGAACGATAAACATTCCGTTCACTGATTGAATAAAAGTGCTTTCAGAAGGTCCAATGGCTTGAATAGAGAAGAAAAATAGCATGAGCGATCCCCCGCCAAAAAACCCCCGAAGCCAAAGCGACCATGTTTTATCGCCAAACAAAATTCTTCCTTCTCCTTTTATCATTGAAGGTACAAGGATTATCAATAAATTCACTATGACACGAACAAAACTCACCACAAAAGGAGAAACGGACGGATCAAGAACTTTAACCTCAAAAACCGAAACGGTCATAAAAGAGAAAAAAAGATTTGCCAAAATTGCGTACACGAACCCCGTTGAGAGGAGTACGCTTTTAATTTTCATAGAACGACTCCTTACTATTGAGTGTAATCTAAATTCGTAATACCACATTTTAACAAAAAAATCAATGCCTATTTTGATATGCACCCACCCTACTCTTCTCTTCGTCATTCTGGGATTTGACCCGGAATGCACGTTGGTCGATTATACATGGATTCCGGATCAAGTCCGGAATGACGGTCATGAAGGTCGCCCATTTATTTTTTGACACCAGATAAAAAACGTGTAATATTGCAATCAGAGAGCTTTTCTTTGATTTATTACTCTATGGAGGTTTTTATTGTGAAATTACGGACATTATTTCGTACAAAATCATCGACACAGGACAATCAGGAAGAAGGATCTCTTAAACGCTGTCTTGGCGCTTTTGATCTCACCCTTCTTGGGATTGGTGCAATTATCGGAACGGGAATTTTTGTCTTGACCGGCATTGTCGCGTCAACACAAACAGGGCCCGCAATTGTCATATCATTCGCTATTGCTGCCCTCGCTTGTGCCTTTGCGGCCCTTTCCTACGCGGAGCTTGCCGCTAGTGTGGGTGGGTGCGGAAGTGCTTATGGATATTGCTATACAGCATTCGGCGAACTTATCGCTTGGATTGTCGGCTGGGCTCTTATTCTTGAATACAGCGTGGCCGTCGCCGCAGTAGCAACCGGATGGTCGGGTTATTTTGAAAATGCGATTGTAGCAATCGGAATTAATATTCCTTTTGAATTAACTCATGGACCGATAGCCGGGGGAATAATCAATTTACCGGCTTTTGGTATCGTCCTCGTTCTTATGACTCTTCTGATGGCAGGAGTGAAGCATGGAGTCCGACTAAATAACGCTATGGTATTTATTAAACTACTTACCATCGCCGTCTTTATAGCGGTCGCCTCACAAAACGTGCATCCGGAAAACTGGACGCCTTTCCTTCCCTTCGGTTGGTTTGGAGAAAATATCGGAGGTAAACCGATTGGTGTTCTCGGAGGAGCTGCAATGGTGTTTTTTGCCTTTATAGGTTTTGATGCGGTTTCAACAGCAGCAGAAGAAACAAAAAATCCACAAAGAAATCTTCCGATTGGAATTATTTCGTCACTCTTAGTCACCACAATTCTTTATATTATTGTGGCGGGATTATTGACGGGAATTACTTCCTACACAAATCTGAATGTTGCGTCACCGATATCTCATGCGCTTAGTTTGATAGGATTCTCGTGGACATCAGGGCTGGTCGCAGCCGGAGCTATTGCCGGAATTACTACGGTAATGTTGGTCTGTTATTATGGACTTACCCGAATCATCTTTGCGATGGGAAGAGATGGATTGTTACCCGTTTTTTTATCAAAAGTAAATAATACGACAAAAACACCCATACGCGCGATTGTTATTTCAGGGGTTTTCATTTCACTTACCGCAGGACTTGTTCCTCTCTCAGAACTTGCCGAATTGGTAAACATCGGAACATTGCTTGCTTTTTTTGTTGTCTGCATTGGCGTCATAACGCTTCGTATAAGACAACCCGAAATGATTCGCCCGTTTAAAGTTCCGTTCGGTTACGTGATTCCAATACTTGGCGCACTTTCCGTATCAGGTCTCGCATATTTTCTTTCAAATGAAACATGGATCCGTTTTCTTATCTGGCAAACCATTGGGATTTTTATCTACTTTGGATACTCCTTTTGGAACAGTAAGATAGGAATTTCACAAGAATAATTCAATAACAAAAGTTTCCGCAAACGCCATCGGTGTTTGCGGTTTTTTTATAGACAAATCAGCAATTTTGTTTTAAAAAAGCTAAATATTTAGGGATATTGAGGTTGCCTAGTTTTCCTGTATAATAAACCAATGATTTCCGGAAAAAAGATTGCCGCTGTTATCGTCGCCTATAATGCCGAAAAAACACTGGAACGAACCGTGAATGGAATCCCCGAAGGAGGAGCCGATATTCTTATAATTGTCGATGACGCGAGCAAGGACAACACTTTTGCCGTTGCTAAAAAATTTCCCAAAGCCATAGTTATTCGCCATGAAAAAAATATGGGTTATGGCGCAGCGCAAAAGTCCGGCTACAACAAAGCCATGCAATACGGAGCTGATGTAATGGTAATGATCCATGGCGATTTTCAGTATGACCCTTCCCTTTTAGTTGAAATGGCGCGACCGCTCGCTCTCGGCACCGCCGATGCTTGTTTCGGATCTCGAATGCAATCAAAAAATGATGCTTGGAAAAATGGAATGCCGTGGTGGCGTTTTGTTGCAAATGTCAGCCTATCAAAAATTGAGGAACAAATTTTCCGGCTCAACCTTTCTGAATACCATACCGGCTATCGCGCTTATACAATGGAGACGCTCAAAAGAATTCCATTCAACGAGAATTCGGACGACTTTGTTTTTGATTCAGAAATCTTTGCAGAACTCAGCCTCGGAAATTTCCGCGTAACAGAAATAAGCATCCCAACTCGTTATTTCAAAGAAGCGCTTTCCATAAATTTCAGGAGAAGCGTCATTTACGGCCTCCAAACTCTCGGAGTAATCACAAAATTCATCCTCCACAAAAAAGGCTTAAAGAAATACAAAAATTTTGTCATCCGTAAAATATCCAACTAATCGTCTAAGAGAATTATTTAAAAATGTAATTCTTATAAATAAAATAATTGTTTATTGCAATTATGATAATAACGAAAATCTCACTTCCGAAATACCAGAAATGAAATATTTCCGCAAAAAAATAAAGAAGGAATAAATTCAGAACAAAGTTTGCTCCGGCAAGAATAAGAGTTTGCACCATTTGCCCGGAAAGGCTTTTTTTGCCTACGTTTTGAAATGTCCAAAACTTCTGGAGAAAAAAAGTTACAAAAAACCCGATAATAAATCCGATGACTTCGGCCATGAGATAATGCATCCCGACAAACTCCGCCAAGAAATAAAGAACGAGAAGATTTGATACGGCAGATGATCCGCCCGCAATAATGAAGCGAATAATTTGTGCTTTGGTACGTAAGAAAGAAATTGCTTGTTCCATAAAGTATATATTTGTCTTTTTTTCGATATAATAATCATACCATTTTTTAGTAATTCATACACAATTTTTATGGAAATAGTTTGATTTTATTGCATTTTTATGAAGAAACGTCAACCATAATAATGTTGCGATGAGCGATATTTCCCATTATACTAGTCACATGAAATCCTTTTTCCAAAATAGAAAAAATCAAACAATTCTCCTTTCCCTTGTAATTGTTATTTCCGTCATTCTGCTCTATTTGAGCGTTTTTAATAATCCTTTTGTCTGGGACGACATGTATGGGGTTGTGAAAAATAAATACGTACACGATATTCGAAGTTTTTTATATTTTTTTTCAGATAATACTTATAGCGGTTCAGGTTCAATCGGTGCAAACTGGCGCCCATTGATGCTTACTGTTTTCTCTATTATTTGGAAATTTTGGGGCGGATGGGTTATCCCTTATCATGTTGTAAGTATTTTTCTGCACGCGACAAACGCCGTCCTCGTTTTTATTCTCCTTAATCGTCTTTTCGGAAAATACTGGGTCGCTTTTCTTACCGCACTTGTTTTCGCAGTGCACCCTCTGCAGACACAAGCTATTGTATACATAGCAGGACTTGGCGATCCGTTGAGCGCTTTCTTCATACTTGTCGGAGTAATTACCTATCTTAAAGCCAAGGATAATGACAAGGAAACAAGAATTTTTATAATTCTTTCCTGGCTCTGTTTTATGTGTGCCCTTCTTTCTAAAGAGAATGCGGTAATGATGCCGGGGCTACTTCTTATCGCAGACTTTTTTTCACGAAACAAGGAAGAGGGTTTCAAAGCAAATCTATACCTTTCACTCAAAAAGTTATTACCTTTCGCTATTCTCTTTGCTTTTTATATTCTCGCAAGGCTCACTTTTTTGAACTTCCTCTCTAATGTATTCGAATCTTCTTTTTCCATTCCTTTTTATGAACGAGCCCTCGTTTTCTTTACGACAATCTGCGTTTATTTTCGTCTTATTTTCGCACCGCTACATCTCCACATGGAGTACACCTTCTACTGGGTTCATTCACTTTTTGAGATAAAAGCCTTAATCGGCTTTGCCATAATAACCGGTTTTCTTACTGCAATTATTACACAATGGAAAAAACGCCCCGCCGTCAGCTTTGGTCTTGCATGGTTTCTTATAGCCTATTCCCCAAACGCAAACCTCTTTATGCCGACAACGAATCTTTTTGGTGAACATTGGTTATATCTTTCTTTAATTGGTTTTTTTATTGCGATTTTCAGCTTAGGAGAAGAATTGGTAAAAAAAGGAAAATTTTTACTCGTGGCTTTATTTCTTCTCTTTACGTGGATTGGATGGATTTCTTCAGTAACAATAGACAGAAATCAAGATTGGGAAACACCTGTTAGCATTCTCTCTCAAACAGTTAAGGAAGAGCCAAAAAAAGTAATGGTAAGAATTGTACTCGCAAGTGTTTACCGTGATCAAGGAGAATACACCAAAGCACTGGAAAATTACGCCGAAGCAATGAGACTTGAGCCATATAATTATCTCGTATATAGTGAACGGGCTTTACTTTATAAGAAGACGGGAGAAACAGACAAAATGGTTGCAGATATGGAAACCTCCTGTCAAAACGATGCAATAAGATCTCCTTCTTTTAAGCCATTAATGAGCTATTATCAAAAACATAAGGAATTCGAAAAAGCTGAAAAAATGCTTCTTCTCTCTCTTTCTCAAAAAGGAACACCTGAAATAAAATTAGGTACCACAATTCAATTGATTGCCAATGCTGTCCAAAAAAAAGATAAGACTCTCGTAAAAAAATACCTTGGAATGGCAGACCAATATGAAAAAGAAATTCAAAATAATTGGGTTACTAAACTGGATCTCTGGTTAATGAACAAAGACTAAACTGATTGAGCCAATACCTTTCACTCACTTCAACTATCCAAACAAAAAAAACGGCCAGAAGCCGTTTTTTTCTTTGCGCAGTCGACGAGACTTGAACTCGCAACCTCCCGCGTGACAGGCGGGTGCTCTAACCAGTTGAGCTACAACTGCAATAATGAAAGAATAGCAGAAAACGAATTATTTTTCAATCTTTCATGTGTCGGGGGAGAGGGTCGAACTCTCAACCTCAGCTTTATGAGTGCTGTGCTCTAACCAGTTGAGCTACCCCGACGTTTTTTACGATAGTTAACTCCCTTTTCGTAACTATTCTAAAATAGCATTTTTTTTAACAATAATCAAGAAGAAACCGCCGGCTCAATAAAGCGGGCGGTTTAATTTTATAACGACCTGATATCTTCGGCGAGTTCAGGGAAAGTTTCTGTGTTGATGTGCTTCCGATCTTCAAAAACAACGGCTGTGGCGGAAGGAAAAGCTTTTTTGAGATTCTCCATCGCAGAAAACGGAACAACCGGGTCATCTTTGCTTTGATACAAAAAGATATTTTTTGTCGGCATTTCTAAGACCTTTGGAAGAGTGAAGCTGGCAAGAGGATATCCATAGGTGTCTTTATCAAAGGCCGCGGCAACCAAAAATACTCCTTCTACTTTTTTTGGAAATACCGTTTCGGAAAGATATTTGAGTAAAAATGACCCTCCGAGAGAATGCCCGACCAAAATTACCCCGTCATTCAAGAATGGAATCATTTTTTCAAAGACAATCTTCCATTCCGAATATTGCGCGTTAGCACTATTTGGCATTGATGGAATGATTGTTTCGTACCCTTCCCCGAGCTCCGTACGAAGCCACGGTTTCCAGTCGCGTTTGTTTGAAATACAGCGATCAAGATAAAATTCTGATTCCTTAAGATATTTCAGAAAAATATCATACGTTTCAAAAGTATCTCCGCCATTTATTATGACTACTTGTTTTTTCATTTTAGCCTCCATTATTATAACAATTCCGCTTTTAGTAATATCATATTTTTATCTATTTGAAAACAACAGAGCCACTATCGTTTTTTAATCCAAGGACTAGCTCGCCTTTTCCTGTAAACTGAAACGTTTGCGTTTCCGTAAGCATTTTTGTAAAATCACTTTCTTGCGAACCGTCACAGTACATAAGTGTCGACATCATTTTGCTGAATGTTATCTTATTTCCCGTCGCAAAATATTCTCCGCCCACCGAATTACAATCCGTCGTCGCGGAAAAGGTTTTATTGTCTTTAAAAGTGAGCGTAAATTTATTCGAAACACGGGGTACTATTTCCGTGTCGTTAGTATAGGTCGTCCGAATCCAATTCCATGTCTTCATTCCGAGTGTCATAACTGAAGCATCTGCTTCTCCTTCAAAATTCTGCACGACTTCACCAAACTGAAGAGTCTTTGGATCAAGCTTAAGATACAGGCTTTTCCCCAGAGAAGGTTGCACAGCAAAACTCTCACCGGGATTTCGTTCCGCATAATTTACGACAAGAATATTTCCCTTTTCCACGTTCATTGTTTGTGGGGCGATTCGGTCACCCAAAAATACGGCATCAGTACCAATTTTATTATTTAAATAGGCAACAACATAGAAAAATGTTCCGCTTCCGCCTGTTTCTTGGGTCAAAAGAAAAGCGGTATCTTCCTTTCCATCGCCGTTAAAATCGGCTTTCACGTCATTACCGAAATACTGTGTAGTCACCATTGAAGCAGAACCCGGGGCCACGGGAACAGAGGAACGGCCGTTTATTAATGTAACATTCTGACCATCGATTCGGTACGTCGCATCATACGATTGTATTTGAGGACTTACTTCCCCGCTCCGATTTTCCATAAATACATCAGAATCAGTAAAATTAAACTTAATTATTCCGGCAACACAAAAGAGAAATACCAACGTAACAATGGCAATCAAACCGATTTCTAATTTTTTATTCATAACGATTTTTTTAGTAAGGATAATTCAAAATGAAAGTGCTACGAATTTGATCAAAAGTTTTAAGAAGCGATGATTCATCAAATCTCTTTACCATTCCTTCAGGATAATTTTCAAAAGCCATATAATGTATAAAATATCTGATGGCAACACAGGAATTTCCTCCAGGAAAAGCATATATTGATTCATCGTATCGATTACCGGCACCGGCATCTGATGAGGTCGCGAGAGAATAAGTCATCCCATCTTCAATTACATCAACATTCTTTACCGGAAAATCCGAGAAAAGACTCGCCACACACGAAGATGTCGCCGAAGCCATTTTTATACTTTCTACGCTGAGATAACTATCACCCGAAAGATTTGTTCCTTTGGCCAATTCTTCGGGGATACTGAATTTAATGGCGGAAACATTTTTCTCTACATTATCAGTAGGAAGAGCATAATTATATTGCGGTTGTGCGACATAACCAAAAGGAAGGCGGAGCGAAAAATTTCCCTTCTTCTCCGCATAAATCTGAGGAAACACTATTCCGTTAGCCTGGGAGAAAATTTGGACACAACCTTTATAATTTTTCTCTGAGCCATTTTCCAAAACTATGGCGCCGTTTCCTTTCCCCCAAAAAACAAAGGATTCGTCTTTATTCGCATAACGCATTCCATCGGCTGAAAGTGTTTGAGAAAGCGTCATTTCCTCGCCGGAAACAAAACTCAGCTGAACTTTACCCGTCGGAACAGGAGGTTCTCCTGCTACTACCGGTTTCGGAATTGATTTGTCCTGAAAATATTCAGCCGCAATTATCTTTTTGCCACTGCAGGCATAGGTAACTTTTGCTACCGAAGTATCTTCCTGGGGTAAGGTATTTGTTTTCTTCGGAAAAAAGAAAAGATACCAAAAACTAAAAAGAAGAATCATCAAAAGTGTAAAAATCGTGAAGTTTTTTTTCATATAATTAATTTATCGACTAAGTTTCCAGCCAATCCAAATTCCGAGAGCTCCGCCGACTCCGGAAAAAAGAACCGAAGTTACAGAAAAGGAGCTTTCGCCCCATAACGAAGGGATGTAGCCAAAAATTACCATTCCGACAGACATGGTGAATAAAATAATTTTTTTGGATTCCATAAAGTTAATAATTTATTTTGAGGTAAGAATAAAGTCTACCAATTTGGGGACCCAGAAACTTTGTGTGGCGAGAAGTATCAAACCCGTAATAATTAAAACGAGAAGGAAAATACGAAATGTGCGCATGGCCTTGGAATTTTGCCACTTGTCCTTTCTCCACCTTGGGGCAAACCTAATCAAACAGGTAAGAAATTTCGCCTGGCGTTTATTCATTCCTTTTGCAATCATTGCTTCATAACAACGCTTCTGGAATTCCTTCAGATTATCCCCTTCATAACAAAGTTTCCCGTCTTTATAGCAAAGCGAACAATATTTATCCGATTCGCGAGTCCCCGGGTCTTTACCAAAAGGCATGAGGCAAGATTCGCATGATGTTTTTTTAGACATAAATATTTTAAGATTATACAAAAATTATATCACAGATTTTTTATTTTTACTTTATGCACTGTTTGTTTACAAAAATGATAAGCTCGTGTTATAATGTATACTAAGTATTATTCATAAATTAATAAAATGGATTACTTTAAAAACGCCGATAATGTCTGGAGTACAGGCCTAACATATATTAAATATGTTGTTGATACAGCAAGAGAACCCTTCCTCATATTAGATGCGGAACTCAATGTCATTTCCGTGAATGACAGCTTTTATCGTTTTTTTACCGTCTTAGAAGAACACACAATAGGTAAAAAGATTTACGATTTAGGAAACAAACAGTGGGACATTCCTCAGTTAAGAGCTCTTCTCGAAAACATTCTTCCAAAAAATTCTTTTTTCAAAGATTTTGAGGTAGAACACGAATTCCCCCTTATTGGTAAGAAAATAATTCTCTTGAATGCACGAATAGTATTCAACCAGAATGACCCGGAAAAATCCCCCCTGATAATTCTGGCGATGGAAGATGTCACCAAACAAAGACTTCTTGATGAGAGGATGAGAGAATACACAAAGGAACTTGAACAAAAAGTAGCAGAAAGAACCACGGCACTTGAAAAGAAATTACTAGAAGGAAGCAAGGCAATCGCAGATCGGGTGGAAGAATTAGAAAAATTAAACGATTCGATGGTCGGGAGAGAAATTGTCATAGGAGAATTAAAGAAACGAATAAGAGATTTGGAGGAGAAACTGGAAAAAGCGATGAAAGTATTTCCTGATAATGCATAAATATTACTTTTTCATATCATAAAAAATTACCCGATTTCGCGGGTAATTTTTTATTTTATTGAAATTGAATGTAAATCGGTCGTGGTTTCAGCTCGAGTAAATCATCAGGGGTGAGGATTCGAGTACTTGGTGGGAGAAGGTCATTTTTGTAAAATAGTTTGAATCCTGCAAATTGCACAGGTTCAAAATATACCACTTGGCGATAGGTATTGAGTTTCTTCGCCGGATCTCCCCAGCCGTCCATATCTATAACAATCTGAACTTCCGGCAATGGTTTGATAAGTTCGTAGTTTGTGACCATATCTTCCGTAAATCGATGAATGACAAGTATTTTTGGAGGAAGATTATTATCTCTGACAATTTTCGCCAGATATCGTGCGGTATAATTTATATCAGACGCATCCATTGTACCGATTACCGTACCTGGACGCTTCCCTGTTTTCATTGAAAATTCGGGATCAATACCAAAATGTACATTCGGCATTTTTAGATACGTATCAAGCAAAGGAAGTTCCTCCTGAATCGTGCTTTTTCCCACCTGAACATCAATGAAAACAATCGCGTCGATTTTTTTCGCCATTCGGAGCACTTCATCTATTTGACTATCCGGCATTCGCAGGCGATATTTTCCGTCCGAACCTGCGCTTTCCTGTGCGGTAACATCTATATAATGAAGAGCAGGAATAACTGGGGTTGTCGGATCAGCCAATTCCCATTTTTTGACCTCAGCTTGCAGTTTTTGAAGCATTACATCTTCGGGATATTGCCCAAGGACTCCCATCCCTTTGGAATATAAATTCCCGTAATAGGCGACGATGCGATTAAAAGGAAGAAGGGCTCCTGCATTCGGATATACTGTTTTAGTGGGCCATAGTCGAACCGTCGTCGTGGAGGTGGTAGAGGCATAATTCGCCAGCTCAATCATTTTTTTATCATATAGAGCAGTATCAAGAGAAAGAACAACCGGCTCAACGGCAGCAAGTTCCATATTCTTGTTTTTTTCATCAGCCTTTATCCCAAAAGGGGTCGATGTGGAAATATTCCCAAAAGAGAAATTCGTCCGTTCCATCATAACGCTGACGACAGCACAAATGAAGAGAATAAATATTGCCGACAAATATATGCCGATTCTATTTTTCCCGTTGGGTGATTTTAGTGTATCCATATCATATTTATACCATAGCATCAGTAATGTTCCAAAGAATAACAATATCTGCAATATTTATCCAAAAATTTCATAAAAAAACCACCCCAAATTAATCGGGGTGGATAGTATTATGTATTGCGACTTTTTGTATCTTTTAAAATAAGATTAATCGTCTCTCTCGCTTTTCCGATCCAATATCCTTCCGTGTCCGGATCGGCCAATTCAACAAATCTTCGATAAGAAAGGAGTGCCTCATTTTTACGCCCAAGCGCAAAATTAGCTTTTCCCAAACCATAATGACAAGTGGTATTCCATTGGTTAATAGTGGCTGATTGTTGAAAAGAATCAATAGCTTCTTCGTAGCGACTTAATTCACAAAGAGCTTCCCCCATCGTATTATAGGCATATTCATATTTCGGAAAGTATGCAGTAGAAAGTTTACACGCTTCCACGGCTTGATTGAAATAATCATTTCTTTTTCCGGTATCGCATTCTTTATGTCCCAGTTCTGCGAGAAAAAATGCGACGCCATTCAAAATCTGCATTTGAGAACCAAGCTTTGGTGGGAAAACGGTAAGAAACTGTCTTTGTCCATTTTTTACCCAAGGAAGCTTTGTTCGATAACCATCTCCCGCGATATCAAGCATAAAACCATCGGGGGTGGGCTCTTTTGCATAAGCAAGAACATCATTTATTGAGAGTGACGCCCCTGTTTTTGAATAACCTCGAATGACATCATTCCCAAGAAATTCATTAAACGCCGGAGCAACCATATCTCTCCATTCAATAGTGTCGTTAGTCAAAACAAGCACGAGTATTGAATGTTTTGGCACGTCCCCGACGAGATAGGAAATACCAATTTCAGACAAAAGCGCCCCGCCTAAAATTGAAGCCCCACGACAGTTAATACTTTTATTTTCAACCATTTCGGCAGGATGTTGCGAGTCGGTAAGAAAAGGATATTCACGAACAATCATTTGTATTTTATCCGCAATTTCTATTTCTTTATCAGTGATTTTTCGGACATCACCTGTTTTTTTCACATCATTCAATTCTTTTTTTAGTTGAGCAATGTTAAAAGCTTCGCAAAGAGTGGTTTGTCCTTCTTTCCAGTGAATCAATGAATTCTTCACATATCTCGGCAATGAATCAATCGGCATTTTTTGAACCAATCGTTGTATTCCCTTTTGAAAGAGAAAACTGGCCAGTTCGTTTTTAGGTGATTCAATACTGCGTCTGGTTGTACGTTCATCTTTAGGTTTGCCGGAAGTTTCCAGAATATGAATTAATTCTTCCGATTCTACATCTTCAGGGATAAAAAGTTTTTCATTTCCTTTTTCGTCTATTTCCCTAAAGGAATTTTGCTTCTTAACCCATTCGGTGCGCGGTAGAAATTCAAGAGAGAACCCCTCGCCGACCCATTTTTTACTTAAAACAAAGAAAAGTGAACGAACGAACGGGTTGGTAAAAGCCAAACTGTCGGTCGTGATAAGTTTTTTCGAAACATCAGTTTCATTACCGTTTGTCATTTTTGCCTCCCTTATTTTGTTATATTGTTGAATTTTAACGTTTTTTCAAAGATAAGCTCTGATTTGAGAGTACTGCACATTATTAATTTTGTCCATATTCCATTAGAAATTTTATAGAACATAAAAAATACACAGGAATGACCTGTGTATTTTTCAATTAAAAATTATTTTTCTCAACCTCCTCCTTTAAACGTTCATCGATTCCCTCCGGGTAATGACGATAATGCGATTCTACGATGGTTGCGCCGTGGTGAGCGTGTAAATAGTCTTTTCCTTGCGACATAAGCACTCTTTCATGTAATTCGTGGATTAAAATGATCTTTCTTTCATGAGAATCGAGTACTTCTTCCACCCAAACCTCATTTTTAGGAATAAAATCATAGACCAAATCATGACCACCGCAGGCGTATTCCAATCGATACAGAGCGCGTACTATTTCCCCGTCAATCAACCAGACCGTAAGATTGTCATTACAGTATTCATCCAGTACTTTTTTATGAATCTTTGCGAGAGCTTCTTTCCTTTCGTGGTGGGATTCGATAATCTTCTGAATCTCAGGATCACTTCTCCTCTCCTTTTGCTCAAATGAATCCGCCCTCTTTCCCATTTCAGTGAGAGATACTCCTTCTTCCAATCCTTTTATCTCAAAATCAATATTTTCTAAGAAATATTTCCATTCGTCCTCGTTGGTATCCTTTTCAATCCATATCTCATTTTGCGGAATATAATGACACCAAGTGTGATAACCCTGACCGACGAAGTCTTCGCTTATGTCGCGACGAATCATTGCACCATCAACGAGCCATACTTCAAAGGCGTTGTGATCACAAATTTTTCTCAGATAAAAATCATTCTTTTTTTCCATGATGCCAGTATATCACAAAAAATACTGATACAAAGAGAAACCTGTTATTTGTATGTTTTTCAAGGAGAGGTATAATAAAAGCATTGCTTAATAATTTTTAAAACACTATGTCAAAAGCCAATCAAATTATTATTGAAAAAGAAGTTACCGATGACCTTGTCCGAGAAATTGTCAAAATGGAACGTGAGAATTTTGATGAGGTTTATCACATAGATCACGAGGAAATGAGAGAAGCCTTGGAAGAACCGAGCGCCGTTACCATAATTGCCTATGACGAAAATGGAAACATTGGAGGATATGTTTTATCTATCGATTTTTCTGAAGAATATGAAGATTTAAAGAATGGCGAAGATCCGGATATTGAGAATATTGAAGGAGCGCTCTATATGCATTCCATTGTGGTTCGCAATGACCTTCGAGGAAAGGGATATTTTGGAAAACTGATAAAAAAACTTCGCGAAGCATTTCCCGAAAAACCAATCGGACTTCACGCAAGCACCGCAAATGCAAGCAGTGCGGGCATGCAAAAATATGGTGCCCGTTTTGTGAGAAGAATAGATAATTGGTACGGAAATGGAGAGCCTTTTGACTACCTCATCTTCGACCCGATTGAAAAAAATACATAACCGTCATTACTCATCTAACATTTCATACATTGAAACCGAAAAAATTTCTATTCATATCGTACGTCGGACTCCATACAGACCTCGCATGGCAGGTTGTTAAGGAGGGTCATGAGGTAAAATATTACATAGATGACAAGGAAGAGCGTGAGGTCGGAGACGGATTTATTCCAAAAACCAACAATTGGAAAGCTGAAGTTGACTGGGCTGACGTTATCGTTTTTGACGATGTTTTGGGTCATGGAACAATGGCTGATAATCTTCGAAAAAAAGGCAAAGCCGTTGTCGGAGGGACACCATATACAGACAGGCTTGAAGACGACCGCAGTTTCGGACAAAGCGAACTCAAAGCAGCGGGGGTGAATGTTCTCCCGTACAAAGACTTCACCGATTTCGATGAGGCAATTGCTTACGTTTTGGAGAATCCTTCAGCTTACGTAATTAAACCGTGTGGAGAAGCGGCTAATACAAAACATTTACTTTTTGTGGGAATGGAAGATGACGGTTCGGATGTGATAGGAATTCTCCAAACATACAAAAAAGCTTGGTCTGATACGATAAAAGTTTTTCAACTGCAAAAAAAAGCTACGGGAGTGGAGGTTGCCATCGGTGCATTTTTTAACGGCAATAGATTTGTCGGGCCCGTTAATATTAATTTTGAGCACAAAAAATTATTCCCCGGAAATATCGGCCCTTCCACAGGAGAAATGGGAACGAGTATGTTTTGGAGCAAACCAAACAAACTTTTCAATAGCACACTTAAGAAATTCGAAGGAAAACTGCGCGAAGAAAAATTTGTCGGGTATATTGACGTGAATACTATCGTAAACAGCAGCGGAATATTTCCTCTTGAATTCACTTCCCGTTTCGGATATCCGACGATTCAAATTCAAGTCGATAGTATCAGCACTCCCATCGGACAATTTCTTTATGATCTTGCCACAGGCGCCGATGTGGATTTTAAGGCAAAAAAAGGTTTTTCTCTCGGTATTCGAATTGTCGTTCCCCCGTTCCCTTTTGAAGACAGAAAAACATACGAAAAATTCTCTGAAGATGTCGCTATTGTTTTCAAAAAGAAAGACCAACTCGACGGCGTTCATATTGAAGGCGTGCACATCAAAAACGGCGTGTGGTCTATCACGGGAGTAGACGGCTGTGTTCTTATCATTACCGGACTTGGTGCGACAATGAAACAAGCGCAAATTCAAGCCTACCATCGAGTTCAAAATGTCGTTATTCCGAACATGTATTACCGTGGCGATATTGGCGACAATTGGCATGAAGACAGCGACAAGCTCCTCGGCTGGGGATATCTCTCTGAATCATAAAAACAAAATTTGTCCCACATCTCAGTATGTGGGCATTTTTGTATAATCTTTCTTTATTTGCAAAATTAGAATATAATGGCACTCATGATAACGGGAAATTCATGGATGCACGCAGGTCTTGAAGTGAGAAATTCAAGTTCTAAAGGCAAAGGAGTGTTCGCAAAAGAAAAAATTACACAAGGAGAAAGACTCGCAATATTCGGAGGAAGCGTTATGACGTTTGATGAGCTAAACAACCTCCCTGAACACATGCAAAGCCACCCTATGCAAATTGAGGAGCGTTTTGTTTTCGGCTGTAAATCGACAACCCCCGAAGACACAGACTATTTCAATCATAGCTGTGATCCGAATGCGGGTTTTCATGGACAGATATTTTTAGTTGCCATGCGAGATATCCAAAAAGATGAAGAGATTTCATTTGATTACGCCATGGTTATTTCCGAATCTGTCGGAAACGACATTGATCTTGATGTAGATATGGATTGCCACTGTGAAGCAATGAACTGCAGAAAAAGAATCACCGAAAAAGACTGGAGAATTCCGCAATTGCGGGAGAAATATAAAGAGTATTTTTCTGAATACATAAAACAAAAGATTCTTTACGAAACAAAAGTGCCATAGAGAGAAAATATAAACATTTAACCATTTGTACCAACATGAACGAGGAGATTCAAACGCTAGACAAATCATATTACAAAGTAAAACGAGGCGTTTCCGGCCTTGGTTTTTTTGCCGCAAAAGATATCAAGAAAGGTGACTGGATTATTGAATATATTGGAATTATCAAGAAAAATGAAGATGTTGTCGGCGACACGACAAAATATTTATTTGACGTAAATGGTAAGTTTACAATTGACGGAAGCCCAAGATACAACACGGCGAGATATATCAATCATTCCTGCAAAAGCTACGGTAATGCCGTCTGGAAAATTGTAAACGACCGCATCTATATCCGCGCAACAAAAAACATCAAACAAGGGCAAGAAATAACCTTTAATTACGGCAAAGAATATTTTGATGCCTACATAAAACCTCACGGGTGCAAATGTGGAGCGTGCAAAGTTAAAAAATGATAAAAAAATACAGAGGAATGACCTCTGTATTTTTGAATTCAAATCAAAAAAAGATTCAGCTTTCTTTTACGCTTCAAACATTGTCGCCGCTTGCGCATCGCTACTTTCTTTTTCCCATTTTCTTGCTTCTTCTTTTATGTCTTTCGCGAGAAAACTTCTCTGTGCCACATCTTCTTTTTCCGGGCGCACGACGTAGAGACGGCGGAATTTATTACTGTAAAATATTTCGTCTTGTACCGGTACATTGCTAATTTCCACGACTTTAGGACCAACAATGACCACAGGCGGAAAACCAAGAATCTTTGAGATTTCATCAGAAAGTAATCTGACCGATTCCATATATTCTTTCTGTGAGCGTTTATCTCCTGAATAAAAAGTCCCCCCGGCGATAGCAGCATCAATAGTTCCTTCCACACTTTTTTCTTTTAGTTCTTCCAACTTTATTTTCAGATCATTAAAAAACATTTCCAGGTCTTTCTTCGATGAAAGCATATATTTCGGTGACTCGTGACTAATGAAAGAAATATTTTCCCCGGTTTTTTTATCCTGACCGGCAACGGCGACAGCGGTGCAGTTTCGTAAAGTTCTTGAACGTTTGTCCATTTCGTTAAGAGCTGAAATAACATACGATTCCCTATTCTCCCCCCTTTTCTGTCCCTCTATTTTTGGAGAGCTCAAGTGTATAAAAAAAGGAACATCCTCAATTTGTGCAGGATCAATCTCTGTCCAAAAAGCTTTAGATAACTCTCCCGGATTATCCCTAAAATCATTATTGGTACCAACACAAGCGATTATAGGAGAAACCCCCTCTTTAAGGTGTTCGGAGTGAAGAGAATCAACAGAACTCATGACCTCTTTATTCTCATCTTTTTTGCCAAATGAAAAAAAATTTTCAAACATATTTTTATAACGTTTACTTTTTATATGTAAAGAATATCATAACTGCCAAAAAAAGACTAAAAGCTCATGTTTTTGGTTCATTAAAATTTTAAGAACTCTTAAGCAAATCGACCCTTGCTAAATTTTACTATATATGGCACTATGTTACCCAGAGCAGTATTTTGAAACAAAAACCGAAAGCAATACGAGGATTGGAGGGACAAATGACTAAATTGAATAAAAGTGAAGGTTTCGTTGAAAGACGCAGAGGTTTTTTCTTACGAACTTTACATTTCCTTTTCAGCTGGAAATCAATGAGCACACCGTGGTGTAAAATTCCCGGACTCATGCGCTGGTGGTGGAGCGGAACGGAAGACAAAAAGTATCGCACTGCCGCATCGCCGGTAGTGTTCACACTTCTTGCCGTTCTACTCGCAGGTCCGCTTTTAACGGGTTATCCTGCAGTTTGGATTAGTACTTACTTCTATAATTATTACAGCGTTATATATCCTAAAGATATACCGCAAGATAAAGAGAAGGTTGGTATGGCAATCACAAATACCATGATTAAGATTGGCGACGGAATGCTTAATAATTGGCAGGATAATGACCTACCAATCTCATCGTCAAAAACACCGTACATCGGAGTAGATAATCCCCAAAACTTTCAAATCGGTGAACTTATGATGTATCGCCGTGTATTGGAAGAAATGCGTGAACATCTATCACGAAGAACCACTAATGACTACATTGATACAAACATCACGGATGCATACAATCAATTTGCCTATACATCCAATAAATGGTGGCTCAGAAGCACTGAATCAATGTATAAAGATGGTGTCGATGATTTAAAAATTTTCTTGAAAAAAGTTGAAAATAAGGACGCCGGGTTCTATGCAACAACTTACAACTTGGATAAACTTCTTGAAAAGGTTGCTTCGGGACTTGCCGGTACATCACGAAGACTTGAAGATGCGAGAAAAACTAAGGTCCCTTGGATTATAGATTTCAAAGTAGATGACAACTATTATGAAGCCCAAGGCAATCTCTATGTCACTCTTCAGATTCTTCATGCGGCACGTATCGACTTTCAAAATGTTCTTGCATCAAAACAAGCATCACTTCAAATGGATGATGTAATACAAAGCATTGAGAGAAGCGATAGTTACCTCGTTGACCCTATTCTTGTTCTGAACGGACAACCGGGCAGTTTCATACCGTTCCATTCAGGCGAATTAGCAAGCTTGATGCAAACAGTAAGTAGAAATATCGACAAACTAAGAAGTCAGATAACAAGCTGACGCACTAAGCAGAAGGAATTTAAACCTTCTGCTTTTTTTATTACTGTTCCCCACTTCTCCCGTGCAGACCGGAAGTTAATTTTGTATAATAGAGATATTAAGAGATAATTTTTTCACCTATGCACAACGAGGAATTACATAAAATAGCAAAACAACTTGTTGCCGAAAACAAGGGAATTCTCGCCGCTGATGAAAGTATATCGAGCGCTAATAAGCGCCTTTCCGACGTTGGGGTGGAAGGAACGGAAGACAACCGCCGAAGATACCGCCAGCTCTTTTTCTGGATCCCAAAAATTGAAGAGGGTTTAAGCGGAGTAATACTTCATGATGAAACAATTCGTCAGAATGACGAGAATGGAAAACCTTTTATTACTATCTTAATTGAGAAAGGGATTATCCCGGGAATCAAAGTCGACTTGGGTGCCGTAAATCTCCCTTTATTTTCGGATGAAAAAATTACAGAGGGACTTGATGGACTCCGAGGAAGATTGAAAGAATATTACAAAATGGGTGCAAGGTTTGCAAAATGGCGCGCAGTTATCACTATTGGTGATGGAATCCCGAGTGATGCTTGTCTCGATGCAAATGCGTATGTTCTCGCACAGTATTCAGCTTTATGTCAGGAAGCGGGAATCGTCCCCATTGTTGAGCCGGAGGTTCTTATGGACGGCGATCACACAATAGAACGTTGCGAAAAAGCGACCGGGGCAATATTGAAGAGACTCTTTGCTGAATTAGTAAAATATCGCGTTGATTTAGAAGGGCTCATCCTTAAATCGAACATGGTTATTCCGGGAAAAGATTGTGCAACACAAGCGACACCCGAAGAAATAGCCAATGCAACACTTCGTGTCTTTCATAATTCCGTACCGGAAAGTGTCGCAGGAATTGTTTTTCTTTCCGGCGGTCAATCTCCAAAAGATGCTACTGAAAACTTAAATGCTATCTGCAAGCAAGCGGGCCCATGGCCAATGACATTCTCCTATGCAAGAGCCCTACAGGCACCTTCTCTCGAAATATGGCGAGGTGATGATGGAAAACTTCAAGAAGCCAGAGATATGTTCTTGAAACGTCTCCATCTTTCCGTCAAAGCAAGAAACGGAGAATACCGTTCAGAAATGGAATAAATTAATTAAAAAAATACCTTGGTCACAAGGTATTTTCTTTTGGAAAATTAAAAAGGAAGCTATTCTTCTGGGTGTTCAATACTTAATTCAACTTCTCTCGCAAGATCTTCGAGCTTGTGTTCGACTTTTATATAATATTTATTTACCCCCAAACGAATATAAGATTGGACCTTTTCGTCACTCGCAGTATTGGAGACAACAAAAATAGGGATTTTTTTCCATTTACCTTCCCCGTTCTTGATTATCGTCACAAAATCAATACCATCCTCTGCCCCTAAAAGATAATGATCTAACCAAATGGCATCAATATGTTCTGCCTCATTTAAATGTTTGAGCGCCTCCTCCACAGTGCGGGCTGTAAAGACAATAAAATCTTTTTTTTCAAATGTCATTTTTATAGCCGAGAGCAACGGTTTTTCATCTTCAACAACCAATATTGTTCTTTTATCCATAATTTCGTTTGCTATATTTATATAAAATTATTTCATTTCTTCGAGAGAAAATGTTGCGTAAAAAGTTGATCCTTCGTTTTCTTTTGACTCAAACCATGTTTTTCCACCGGAGTGTTCAACGACGGACTTCACAATATAGAGCCCAAGCCCTGTTCCTTCCGCTTCCATTTTTCTCACATTATCCGCTCTGAATAATTTGGTAAATATTTTGTCTGCCTGCCCTTTTGGAACTCCATATCCGGTGTCTGAAACTTTTAGTAAAATATTCTTTTTGTCGATATCGTTTAAAAGCTCAAAAGATACCTTTCCTGATTCCGGAGTATATTTTACCGCATTTGATAAAAAGTTTTGGAAAACGATACGTAATAATTTTTTATCGGCTGAAATTATCGGTATGGTTTTATCCAGATTTACAGAAAATACAAGTTTTTTCGCTTCAATCTGTGGTTTTTGTTCTGAAATGACACTTTCCGCAATTTCTACAATATTGACCGGTTCCGGTTCAATTTTGAAAGTGCCCAGTTCGAGGCGAGAAACATCAAGAAGTGCGTTCACTAATTCAACCATTCGTCTGTTCCCTGTATATATTTCTGACAGGAAGTCCTTCTGTTCAGGATTGAGGACCCCGGCATCGCCGTCCATAAGCATCTCTACATACCAATTAATGGAAGAAAGCGGAGTACGGAGCTGATGCGAGGCGAGCGATACAAATTCTGATTTTGCCTTATCAACCTCTTTCTCTTTCGTCATATCAATGAAGGTAAAGACGACACCGCTTATTCCCTCCTCATCTTTAATTGGTGCCGCATTTATTCTTAAAACTATTCCCGTTGGGTGAAGTTCATTTTTTATAAGTACTTCTTCTCCGATAACCATTTCTCCGGTCATTGCCTTTGCCAAAGCAAAATCATTAATATTTATTAACGTGGCATCCTTAACCGAATACATACCAAATACTTGAGGCCATTCTGCAGGTGTAATTTTTTCGGGATACACTCCAAGCATTTGCTTTGCTGCCGGATTAAAAACAACAAATTTCCCCTGATGATCTACAACGATAAGTCCTTCAGCAATACTTGCAAGCATTGCATCATCTTTTGCTTTTGCATCCAGAAGCTGTTTTTCTTGAACCTTCATATCATCCAAAATGTTAAGAATGGCACCGTTTGTTTCTTCTGATTCTTTTACCTTCTGATCCAAATCTTTTGATTTTTGTTTCAAATTTTTTATCGTAGAAGATAATTCCTCCGCCGTTAAATTAATTTTCCCAATTAAATTTTCTCTTTCTTTGTCTTCAAGAATTTCTAACGGATATTCGGGCTGGTCACAGTTGTAGTCAAAACAAAATATTTTTGTTTTTAAACCGGCCTCATGAAAAGCCGGGCCAAGATGTTTTTTAAGAAACAAAGTGGTGGAAGGATAATTCCCACATTAAAAACTGAAATATCCAAATATCAAACCTAAAGCCCCGCAAAATAGCGGGGCTTTTTTATTGTCCTCACAAAAGAA
>CAIJYI010000020.1 GCA_903824855.1 uncultured bacterium
AACTCGGATATGAATTGGAACAAACGTACATGGTAAAAAATATTTAATAAATAATTTTGCTCGTATCTATTTGTAGGATATACTATAAGAGGAGAAACCCATTTTGCTAAATCTCGGGTATCCTATTTTATGAAATTAAGAACTAAACAAAACACCACCGTTCTTTTTTGGGTGTTCGTTTTTTTAGAGTTTTTTTGTATCCACTCCGCAGTGTATTCTTCTTCGGGTATTTTAACGACCACGCCACCGATAATTCCTGAAAAAAAAGTTCGCATTCTTCTTGTTCCGGGGCATGAACCAAGTGAAGGAGGCACTCAATTTGGTTCCATCTATGAAAGAAATCTAACGGTGGAACTCGCTAAAAATTTGCAGAATCTACTGAACTCAGACGGTAAATATGAGGTATTTATTACTCGTGACACGAAATCGTGGTATCCGAATTTTTCGGATTATTTTACCGTTCATGGGAACGAGATTAAACAGTGGCAGGAGTCATCAGAATTAAATGCTTCCAAAATAGTAAGTACCGCTTCTTCATCAATTTCCGTTGTTAATGCGGCACCGGCAGAGGTTGCTTTGCGACTCTATGGAATTACAAAATGGGCTAACGAAAACAACATCGATCTCGTTCTTCATATTCACATAAACGATGACGCGGATCATCGCAAAAATGTTGCGGGCGATTATTCCGGTATTGCTATTTATACTCCCGCGATGCAATATTCCAATGGTTCATCGACGAAACAGATTGCTGACGCTGTATTCAGCCGTCTTTCTCAATATAATCCCGTAAGTAATTTCCCATCCGAATCAAACGGAATTGTCGTTGACCCTGAACTCATTGCCGTCGGAGTTTATAATACGGCAATTTCCGCAAGTATGCTCATTGAATATGATTATATTTACCAACCACAATTTTTAATTTCACAGACAAGAACTCTTGCTTTAAAAGATTTTGCGTATCAGACATATCTTGGCCTTCAGGATTATTTTGATAAAATTAACGGAGTATCCTCTTATTTACCTTACAACCCAAGTTTTCTCTATAAATGGAATACTCCGGTAACAGGGAAGTACTCCGCTTCAAAAAATATATATGCCTTGCAAACAGCAATGATTCTCGCGGGAGTATATCCTCCGGCGGGAAAAAATATGAACGATTGCCCTCGTAGTGGAATATTTGGAATTTGCACAAAAACATCACTTCTTTCTTTTCAGATAAAAAATGGAATTAAGAATGAGAGTTACGGAGGAAAAAAAACTTTCAAAATGTTAAGTGCGGTTTACATGAGCGGGAAATAGAAAATGGTATTAGTTAATTATTCATATAAAAACAGCACAATAGTTGTGCTGTTTTTTAATTTTGTAAGATAAAGAATTTTTATGAGTTTTCTACTTCCTGTGTCTTAGTAGCTACTTTTTTCTTTGACAACTTAATGGCGAGCAATGCAATTCCGCAAAAGACAAGTATTCCCGCAATGACTGCACCAATCTTTGCTGTTCCTGCGTTTGATCCACTAAATGCTGCTCCCGCCGTAGATGCTTTGTTATTTTTTGTTTCTCCAGCTACAGCACTGGTTGCAGTCTGATCCTCGCACGTACCGGAAACAACAGTACCTTTTACTGCCGTTGTAAAATTGCCGGGCTCTCTGATAAAATATTGCCCCGTTGTGCCTGTAAAGGAACGATATGCCGCCTCATAGACACCGCCATTGTAGGTTGGCAATTGATCAAAGAACTCAGTAAAATCCTTTCTCTCAATTAAATAATTAGGAACTGCGGCATTTATATACAGCTGATAGTCGGGCGTTGATGAAGCCTGATTTAAAGTATATGTGCCGTCCTGTTGAGGAGCAAAACCTTTTGCACAATACGTATTTGATGCAGCGTGGGTATTAGCGACGCCGAATCCAAATGTCACAAGACAAAATAAAACAAATATTATTTTTTTCATATGCGTATATAATACTACAAAAAAAAGTTCATGCAAGAAAATTAAAGCAGATAAAATTTTAAATTTGTGTTATAATTTTAGCTAATAAAATAAATTTCAGCATTTTGTCAAATATGATTGTTCTTCGCGAAAATACCCGCATAATGGTAAAATATTGAGATAACCGTTGTTAAAATTATGAAGGAAAACAATAAACGAAACATTGATAATTTGCTGTCACCAAGTCTTTTTGGTTTACTTGGGAGATATAAAACAATAATTATTACCTTGTTGATTTTGACAATTACGGCAAACGCTCTTAGTATTTCAATTCCAAAAATAATTTCATCCGCGATTGATAGTTATACAAAAGGAGGATTTTCTGTTGGCTTACTTATTACGGAATTTTCCGTTATTGCAATTCTCATTTTTGTTTTTACTTATTTGCAAAACATTGTGCAGGTGTATGCTTCTGAAATAGTCGCGCGAGATATGAGAAATGATATTGTGGCAAAAATATCCGTTCAGCCATATTCCTATATTGAAACAATTACTCCCGCCAAGCTTTTAACGAATCTTACTTCTGATGTTGATTCGGTAAAAATATTCGTATCTATGGCTGTCTCCTCGGTCATTTCATCGGTGTTTCTTATTGTTGGCGTATCTGTTTTGCTTCTGCTTACTGATTGGAAATTGGGTCTCGCCGTGCTTTCCGTCACTCCTATTATCGGTTTAACATTCTTTCTTATTTTCAGAAAAGTTCGAAAACTTTTCTCAAAAGCTCAAGAGGCTATCGATTGGCTCAATAAAGTTATCAGTGAAAGTATTCTCGGCTCAACCCTCATTCGTTTGCTTCATTCAGAGGATCATGAACAGAAAAAATTTCTTTTGGCCAGCACTGAAGCAAAAAATATCAGTTTTGAAATATTGAGGCTGTTTTCAACTCTCATGCCGGTAATAACTTTTTTTACCAATATTGCGACCCTCATCATTGTGCTCTTAGGCGGGCGCTTTGTTATAAGCGGGGAAATGTCTCTTGGTAATTTTACCGCCTTCAACAGTTATCTCGCAATTCTCATTTTTCCGATTATTATTCTCGGATTTATCAGTAATCTTGTTGCTCAAGCACAAGCTTCTTATTCACGTATCTTTTTAGTACTTAATGCTCCTGTCGAATTGAAAACGGGTGGAATAAAATCTGATCTTTCCGGAGACGTTGAAGTAAAAAATATTACGGTCACCTTTGGTGAAAAAAAGGCACTCAAGGATATATCATTTAAAGTAAAAGCAGGAAGCAATACGGCAATTATCGGTCCGACGGCGGCAGGAAAAACACAGTTGTTGTACCTTCTCACCGGACTCCTTACTCCGACTAGCGGTGAGATATTGTTCGATGATAAAGATATTAATCAGTATGATAAAGAAAGTCTGCATAGCCAGGTCGGCTTTGTTTTTCAAGACAGTGTTATGTTTAATTTGAGCTTGCGGGAAAATATTGCATTCTCAAATATTGTCAAAGACCAGTGTATCGCAAAAGCAATTGCTACGGCCGAGCTTAACGATTTTATCGATTCCTTGCCGGAAAAACTGGATACCGTTGTTTCAGAGAGAGGCACGAGTCTTTCCGGGGGTCAAAAACAGCGCATTATGCTTGCGAGGGCTTTGGCACTTAATCCGAAGATATTATTATTGGACGACTTTACGGCACGTGTCGACGGAAATACGGAGAGAAAGATTTTGCATAACATCTCAAAAAATTATCCCGGATTAACTCTTATTTCTGTGACGCAGAAAATTTCCTCAATTGAACACTATGACCAAATTATTGTTTTAATGGAAGGTGAATTAATCTCGAAAGGGACACACGCTGAACTTTTAGAGTCGTCACCCGAGTATGTTCAAATTTGTCAGTCGCAGAGGAGTACGAATCAATATGAGTCATCTGATGAAAAATAAATAATCTATGAATTATTCTCTCAATAAAACCGATTTCGAAAAAGAAAAACAAAAAGGTGTGATACAGACGGCGAGGCGCAGACTCGTTCCTCTTATGGCGGAAGAAAAACACTCGGTGATTATTGCCATAATCGCAATAATCATAAGTTCATCCGTTTTACTTATTGTGCCCATTATTATTGCGCACATAATTGACGTATATATTGTCGGGAAAAATTTCCAAGGGGTTCTCTCATTTTCAGGACTGTTATTTTTCATTTGTCTTGTTGGGCTTGCATCAAACTATACGCAAATAATAACCATGGGTGGAGTCGGGAGGCGATTGCTCTTTAATTTACGCAATAAAATATTCAGCAAACTTCAGGAACTTCCGGTTTCCTTTTTCAATCAAAACAAAGCGGGCGATCTTATTTCGCGCATTAATAATGATACTGATAAACTGAACCAATTTTTTTCACAAGCTCTTATGCAATTTATCAGCAATATTATCCTTATTATCGGCACCGGGATTTTTATGCTTGTCATCGATTTTGAGCTAGGCCTCGTTGCTCTCGTTCCGGCAATGATTGTTCTTCTTGTGACACAAATGCTTTCTCCATGGGTTAAGCGTACGAGTCTTAAAAGTTTGAGAACTTTGGGCGGAATGAGTTCGGAGATACAGGAAAGCATTAATAATTTTAAAGTAATCATAGCTTTTAATCGTCTGGATTATTTTCGAAATAAGTTTAATGAGTCAAACCAGAAGAATTATAATGCCTCAGTAAAAGCGGGTGTTGCCGCTAACATTTTCAATCCGATATACACACTCGCTTCTTCTTTAGCCCAGATTTCTGTTTTGGCCTATGGTATTTTTCTTATCTCTAACGGTCAGTTCACTGTAGGTTTGCTCATTGGATTTCTTTTGTATGTAAATAATTTTTATAATCCGCTCCGTCAGCTCGCGTCCGTGTGGTCGTCACTTCAATTGGCTCTTGCCGGGCTTGACCGAATCTCAGAAGTTCTGGCGCTTGAATCAAATATAAAAACACAGCCCAAAGAAGAAGAAACGAAAGAAACATTTTCCGCAAACAAAGCAATTCTTGAATTTAAGAATATTTCTTATCATTACGTGGAAGGAACTGACGTTCTTCGTGATGCAAATTTTATCCTCGAAAAGGGGAAAACGTACGCACTTGTTGGTCCGACAGGAGGAGGGAAGACTACGACCGCATCACTTATGGCAAGGCTTTATGATCCTTGCGACGGTACTATTTATTTGGAAGGAAAAGATATTCGTTTTTATACACCGGCAGAAAGAGCTAAAAAAATTGGCTTTATTTTGCAGGAACCCTTTCTTTTTAATGGCACGATTCGCGAGAATATCTTATATGGAAATGGTGATTATAATCAATATAGTGATTCTGAATTAACAAAGCTTCTCGAAAAATTTCATCTGACAAATTTACTTTCTCGTTTTGGGGAGGGTCTCAATACTCGGATAGTTTCTGGTGGGGACGGAATAAGTTTAGGGCAAAAACAACTCATTGCTTTTATTCGAGCAGTAATACGAAATCCTGATATTCTGATTTTGGATGAAGCGACGGCGAATATTGATACGGTTACCGAAGAACTATTACAGGAAATTATTGATAATCTTCCTTCTGAAACAACCAAGGTTATCATTGCACATCGTTTGAATACCATTGAGAATGCTGACAGTATATTCTTTGTAAACGCAGGAGAGATAGTTCCTGCCGGTTCTATGCAGCACGCCGTTGACATGCTCTTACATGGAAAAAGACAGAGCTAGATTTTTGTTTAATTTTGTGGTATACTATTGCTGGTATAAAAAAGGAGAAAAATATGAAAATATTAAAAAATGTAATATGGAGTTGGTGGGAGTTGGGGATTGTAAAATGGTCTTCATTTCTCTGTGGTATAGCAGTCGGCTCGTATTGGTCAGAATTTTTCAGACCGTACATAATCGTCGTTATTACTATCGGCCTTCTCTTGGGGGTAGTCGGACTTGTTCGTTGGCTAAAGAAATAAATATTTATTATCAAAACACCCGCAATATATCTGCGGGTGCTTTTTAATTCTATAATTTCACCAATTACAGGTACCGGAAGCGCTGCAAAAAAATGTTATTCTTTCCCCAGAAGTTTTTTGAGCATGGTGTCTTGATCCTCCAACCTCGCTAATATGGTCTTAATTTCGTGCTCAGCTTTAATATTAATTTCAAAATCAGCCTGGGCTCTTCTTTCTGCATGTTTTTCTTGAAGACTTTGCCCGACTAAAATGAGAGGAGTGAGAAAAAGCTGAATCATATTAGATATAAAGAGCCAAAGAACAAAGGCAGGATATGGGTCAAACCGGTGTTCTATCGGGCCAAACACATTCCATCCAAACCATGAAAAAGTCCAAACAAAAATTAAGATAAAAAAACTCATTGAACCAACAAGATTGGTTATCCAGATAGCGAAACGGTCGAGTGTGCTTAAGTTATCTCGCCCCACCATTTTATGCTTTGGTGCATTGGTGATTTTCTCTGTATCATCGATGTGGGAATATTTTAGGGTGTTCATACTTAGATTATATCACAATATATATTTGTGTACATTTCGCTCGCTCTTGCGACTTTATGATTCACGTAATATAATGTATTTACGTTTAAAAGTTTAATTAATTGGTTTTGTATGTCTATGTTTTCAATGTTTGAGAGTAAGAAAGAAAAAGAAAAAGAAAAACCGAGAGAATATATTGTCCCTACCGAAACAGAACTTCGCGTATATGTTAAAAAAGATAGTGTAAAAAAGCATGAGGAAATGGACGTTCTTGTCGCTAATGGATATAAGGTTACGAATGCAGATACTGATCCATATATTATGCTGTTAGGTCTCCCGATTACAGGGCTCAAGGACGATATGGCGGAAATTATGCAATCCTGTGTTTATGAGGAAAAGTTTACAACGGATAATGAAATGAAGCTTGGCACATTTGAAATGGACAATGGTGAAACAAGGGGATTACTCGAAAAGAAAGGGAATGAATATCATATGTCTATCGAAAGTAACAATATTAATAAGATTGAAGAAATGCGCGATGCAATCCGTTCCGCAAAATTAACTCCAAAATTTGCACACGAAAACTAATTCTATAAATACATAAAAACCGACAAATGTCGGTTTTTTTGTTTTGGGAATAACTCATGATGATAAAAATATCTATTGTGTAATAGGTTGCTTCTCGCACCCGTCGCACTAGTTTCCGCAACTTCATCCACCACAACATTATTTGTTTTTTTTCTTCGGTATTTTACTCACATTATTACTTCCAAAAATTGCTCATGAAGATGTTTCTCGCGCAAATTTATTGCAAAAAGGGGCAGCAGCTCTTCTCGTTGCCTTTGGTGTGATTTTTTCTCAGATGTAATTTATCTTTAAAAAACAATTTAATTTTTAAAAAAAGTAAAGAAATTAGGCAAAAAACTGCGGGAACAGGTGACCCGCAAAGGTTAGGTTGACAAATATATCATTTTGGTGTATAATCTAAATAGAATTAGAAGTTAGAAAGTAGCCAAAAATATCTCATTTTGTACTGCAGGAGTTCGTCTTAGGTAATTTCAATATTACGATGATAGGTGTTCCTTAAATCAGTAGATTTAAAAATCAGTCAAAAAGATCTTATTTAGCACCGTGAGAGTTCACCTTAGGTAATTTCAATATTACGATGATAGATGCTCTCCAGAGACCCCCCGTATATTCGGGGGGTTTTTAATAACTCTCTTTATTTTTAGATACTAGTGTTTTTATTTCAAAAAAGTTTCGGTAAATTTTTCCGATGCTTGTCTATACGAATCCGAAGCTTCGTCATTTTCGTCGTTTGTAAATTGCCAATTCCAACACAGATTGTCTTTTACTTGAAATCCAAAAAACTCAAGAACTTTCTTCTGGAGACGAAGCACATTTTCACCGTTCCAGTTTTGTCCGACAATGATAAGACCTGCTTCAGTTTTTTTCAGAAGATTATCTTCTCCAAGGGTTGAATGGCGATTTTCCAACCAAGTCAGACGTTCTATAAGTTTTTGATAAAATGAGTTGAGCTGACCCCATCGTACTGAACTGAAAAATATAACACAATCCGCCTCTAAGAGCGGTTTGCTTACCTTCCATAATTCATCGTCCGTATTATTTATTGAAGCCCAGCAACGGTGATTTCCGCTCGGGTTTTTTTCTTCGTCGCCAAGTTTTGATTTCATTAGTCCGCAGACATTTCCTTTTTTAGAAGAAACATTTCCTTCACACGGATATAATTTGAGGGCGGGAACATCTATGATTTCTACAATATCATTTCCTACTAATTCGGCAATTTTTTCAGCAAGTAAAGTGCTTTTTGGTTTTTCTCCGCCATGCTCTCCGCTCCAGCGATTTGAAGTTGTGAGAAAAAGAATTCTTTGTTTTCCACGGAGGTATTCCGCCGTTTTCATCATTTCCTCGTGATAAAATTCGCTTGTTTTTGTTTCCATTATGTCATTATCATATAACAAAAAAATAAATGCAACGTAGAAATAATAAAATCCCCGCAGACCATTTTGGTTTGCGGGGGTGGTTAAATATAAGAAGAATCAATAATTTGCTTCGTTGCTCATTTTTTCCTAAAAGGAGCGAGAGCTTCAGTTACAATCTTCGCCACGTTTTCGTGTGCGGGGAGGTCTGATGCTAATTTCTCGGTAATCATTTTATAAATCTCTTCCTTGAACTGGTGAAAGATGAGAAGTGCTCGAATGCGTTCTAAAACGGTGCGATCGTTAATTCCGGAAGAAAAAGTTGAGTATGAACCAAGAAAATCCACGTGGAATGTCCCGCTTTCCTCAACAATAAAAATTATTTCCTGTTTCTTTTTTGTATTCCAGAGAATACGAAGGAGCCCGGTTTCTTCAGATTTCGTTACGTAATAATAGTCGCGTTTTCCAAGGGAGACGGAAATTTTACCTGCCATTTTGGGCCAATTTGGAATCTTCAAAAATTCCGGAACTTTTACTTCTTTTAAAGAAAGGTCGGAAAGAAAATCGATAAACGTTTGCATTTCATTAGTTTCCATTTCAGTCCTCCCATGTAGAGATATCGTCTGCCAGCATATAGGGAATAAATGTTTCCATCGCTTCTTCAATCGTTAGAACCGCTTGATTGTGTTTCACTTCGTCGGCTTTTAACAATGAGGCTAATTTTTCACAAATCTCTTCTCTGAATTGATGGAAAAGAAGAACTGCGCGCGCTCGGTCTAGTGTTGAAATACTATTTGAACGTACGTGCATCGGAGCATCCGGTTCTTCAAAAAGAAATGTAAATGCACCGTTTTTGTGAATGGTCATCAAAACGGTATGCACTTTTTTTTCAATGTGAAGAAAACCGGTTTTTGCGGAAAGTTCAAGATATAAATAATCTTTCATTCCCAAATTCAATTTTGCTGATCCTATAGCGCTCGGCCAATAGGGAATTCGAATATCATTTGGAACCGATAATTTTTTTAATTTCGCACCTTGAAGTGCTTCTTTAAGAATGCCAAGTTCCGGAAGATTAATTTCTTTCATTCTTCACCTCCAATTACGATTGAAGTACCAAAAGGAACTTCGTGTTCTTGGTTGAGTATCCAGATAACGGGATAACCGGGGTCATACTTCGGATATTCTCCGTCTCCGTCGGTAAGATATATAAGCACAGTAGGCGAAAACCCCTCTTCTTCAATTGCTTCAAAAACAGGGACAAAACTTGTCGCACCGCTATGTTTTTCAAATTTATCCGGCCATTCATTAAACTCGGTCAATGTTGTCTGAAAATTTATTTGCATATCGCAGAGGTAAAAATGAATCGTGTAGGAATCAAATTGTTCCGTAATTCCTTTTACTTCAGCAAGAAGCATTTCATATTGTTCTTTCGATATTGAACCTGATTCATCTCCCGCCAGCGCAATTTCCAGGGTTGCGCCTTTAAGAGAAGGCAGATACATTTCACGCCAGAGATGTTTTTTATTAGGTGGGGTGAGACGAAAATCATTTTTCGCCAAGGAAAGAACCAAATCAAAAAGAATATCTCGCCAATTCATTTTTGGTGATAAAGCAGATTTAATCAGCTCGCTCGTCGCTCCGGGAAGTTTTCCTCTCATCCTTGCTATTGCGTCAGCTTTTGCTATTTGTTCTTTCCATTTCTTTTCAAGTTTGTCTTTGCTTTGGTTTCCTCTCGCATCAACATTTTTTTCAGGAACATTTTTGGGCGGTTTTTGATCTTTTTTTACACCGCTTCTTTCTGTTCCGTCATCGCTGTTGTCTTTTGTATCCCTTTTATCTTTTTCTTCAGATTTTTTTCCGGGCCATTTTTCATGAGAATCAAGCAAGCGTTTTTTTTCGCTTTTCAATTTCGTGTAAATTCGCTCGGCTTCCATTCCGTCAAATTCAGGATTGCAGTGACAATCTTCGGGAACATTAAATCCTTCTTTTTTTAGAATAAGATTCACCGCATGATCAGTCGCATAATTCCATCGATCTTGTTCGCGGGCTCCTTGTCTCCAAAGATGTCCGAGAGCACAGTGAAGCACTTCGTGTGCGATAAGTGTGCGGATTTGGGTTGATGGTCGGAGTAGTACAAAATTCGGATTATAGAATATAGATGTTCCGTCTACCGACATACTCGGTATTTTCTCATCGGGAACAAATTCGAGTCCAAGTGCAAGAATTCCAAAGAACGGACGAAACAAAAGAAGTTTTGTCCTTTCTCGGATTAATTTTTCCTTCGCTTTTGCAGATTTATCCATGGACGACTCTCTTTAATCGGAAAGAAGTTCAGCGTGAGAGTTTGCAAAATCTTTCCAGCCGGAAGTACGAAGCACGGTGGCTTTGTCTCTCGTAAGGAGCATTTTTGCAAGCAACGCCGCCGCATCAGCGGGGAGATAATTGAGATATTCAACAAGGCGTCCAAACTGTTCTGTTCTTGCGCGCATCGCAAGTGCAATAACTATCGCACAAGCGACGTCTATTCTGTCGGGAACAAAATTTTCTCCCGCCAGTATTTTTTCAATGGAAGGGAGCTGTTTACGAATCTCAAGATATCCAAAAAATTCAGCCGCCACGCCTTTTCCTATTGTACCTTCGATTGACTCTTGAAGAATATTTTTAGATATCTTCTCTTTCAAACGAAGAAGGTTTGAACAAGCCGTCCAACTTCTTGGGGATGCAAAAGCGTCTTCATTAAGCTTCGGATCAAATTTATATAATAAGTCCGGACGAAATAGAATAAACTCGATAATTTCTTCTTGAATGCCGTTTTTCACTGCCCATTCCTTCCAATCGTCTACGTTCACATCAAATTCAATGTGAGTAAAACGGTTTCGGAGAGGGTAGGCCATTTTGAAAACATTCGCACCGTGTTCTGCACGGTTGCTTGCTGCGATAATACGCCAGCCTTTTGGAAGGATATATTCGCCGAGGCGTTTGTCTTGAATCAGTTGATACGCTGATGATTGCACCAAAGGCGGTGCAAGGGTCAGTTCGTCGAGAAGTAAAATGCCTTCGCCGTCTGACGGCAAGGACTCAGGGGGTAGCCACACGGCTTTTCTATTTTCCGGTATGACTACACCGCGTAAGTCAGTTGGGTCCATGAGTGCAAGTCGCTGGTCGCAAAACCCGATACCCGCATCTCTTGCCACTTCGGCAACGACGGTGGATTTTCCGATTCCGGGACCGCCCCATAAAAAAATCGTCGGCGGATTTTTATCAAGAATTATTTCACGTAATAGTAGAGCAATATCTTTCGGTCTCATTTCTGTCTCCTTTATGTGTCAAAGTTCGTTTTCCAATCCGAGTATAGCACATTAAAAAATGAAAGGAATAGGCTGGAAGAAGGGAATTAAACAACCTATAATTTTTCAGCATGTTAAAAAAAAGGTTGTTTTTAGGCAACCATTTTATCGAGATTATATTCTTTTATTTTATTTATTCTCTTCGGGCGCGTTCTTCTTAAACAGATCTGACCACTTCAGTTTCAAAACGCCGAAAAGATAAATATTCTCAAGTATCCCGACGGTGTGGAAAATAAGAAAAATCATGAACCACCAATTCTGTCCTCGTTTCGCCGAATGCCAAAGAGCCAACCCCGCCCAAAAAAGGCTCCATATTGCGAGGAGAAAAAACAACGATTCGTGTGTCTGCATCCAAACAATGAGTTCTTGATTTGTCATAATAATTTTTTTGAAATAAATTAATAAGCTCCAACGGTCGTCTTCGAATGTACCTCTATTATAGTATACTTACTCAAAAACGGAAATAATAACGTCCTTTAATCTGTTAATAAATAAAATTAGGGTTTTCAGAAAAGCATTGATAAAAGAGGAAATTACGGTATACTAGACAAAAAACATTATGAAGAAACTAATGACAAAGGAAGAACTTATTTCTTTTGAGGCAGAAATTGCGGAGTGTTTTAATCGGTTAATGATTAAGGCTCCAATTCATCTTTCTAACGGCAATGAGGAAAAAATGCTGGAAATATTTCAAAATATCAATGAAGATGACTGGGTTCTTTGCTCGTGGAGAAGTCATTATCAATGTCTTTTGAAAGGCGTACCGAAAGACCGTTTAAAAAGTGATATTATGTCGGGGCGTTCGATAGCTCTCTGTTATAGGGATTATAGGATTATCTCATCCGGAATTGTTGCCGGCGTTCTTCCTATTGCAGCAGGAATAGCGATAGATATAAAAAACAAAAAAGGAAAAAATAAAGTTTTTTGTTTTATGGGCGAAATGACGTCAGAAAGCGGTATTGCCCATGAAAGTATCAAATATTGCATTAATAAAAAATTGCCCATTCATTTTATAATTGAAGACAATGGAAAATCGGTTTGTACTGATACAAAGGAAGCATGGGGTTATGATACGGCGAGTTATGAAAAATATCCAAATGAATATGTTACGTATTACAAATATGACGGTAGTAAATATCCTCACTCGGGCAGTGGTAAGAGAATTCAATTTTAAAAAAAGAAATATCTGATATGAAATATTTCGATGAATTAAAAAGATCAATGGAGTGGCTAGCAGAAAAACCGGAGACTATTTTTCTTGGGCAAGCTGTTGAATATCCCGGTACTGCAATGACCGGTACTCTTGCAGGTGTTTCAAAAACAAAACTTCTTGAAATGCCTGTGGCCGAAGAAATGCAAATGGGTATTTCCATAGGATTGGCGATTAACGGAACTGTTCCGATAAGTATTTATCCACGGTGGAATTTTTTATTACTGGCGGCAAATCAGCTTGTGAATCATTTGGATAAAATGAAAGAAATTTCTCACGGAGAGTTTATCCCGAAGGTGATAATCAGAACTTCCATCGGTTCAGTGCGGCCTCTCGATCCGCAAATTCAGCATACGGGAGATTTCTCCGAGGCTTTTAAGTTGATGTTGAAAAATGTAGAGGTCATTGTTCTAGAGGAACCGGAACAGATAATGCCGGCTTTCCAGAAAGCATATTTGCGAGAAGACGGAAAATCAACAATCCTTGTTGAGTACGGAGATTATTATAACGAGAAATAATTTACGTGGAAAAAAACGGCGACATTTTAAAAAAAATGCTGGAAAAGGACGCAAAAAAAGTTGCGTCCAGTTTGGACTTTAGCCAATTGGAAAATAAAAGTGTCTTAATTACCGGTGCTAGTGGGTTAATTGGTTTAAACTTCTTGTCATCACTTTTAGAGATTTCAAAAAACATCTCCGGAATTACCGTCTATGCTGTAATCCATTCAGATACTTCTTTCTTTATGGAAACCTTTTTGTGTGCTGAAAATGTTACTGTTTTTCAGGGCGACTTATTAGATGAACATTTTGTCGGTACTCTTCCAAAGGCAGATATAATAATTCACGCCGCCGGGTCCGGAATCCCCGAACGGTTTTTAAAAAACAAATTAGCGTCGCTTGAAATAAATACCACGGTCGTCATAAAATTATTTGAAAAATTAAACGCCGACGGTAAATTTTTATTTATCAGCAGTAGTGAAGTGTACAGCGGCTTACCTGATGGAAAATATTCTGAAGATCAGATTGGAATGACAAATACAAATCATCCTCGTGCTTGTTATATTGAAGGAAAAAAAGCCGGGGAAACTATCTGTAATATTTATCGGGAAATGGGTGTTAAAGCCTCTTCAGTACGGCTTTCTTTAACCTATGGTCCGGGAATGCTTCTTTCTGACAGTCGTGTCTTGCCGTCATTTATTTTAAAGGCATTAGAGGGAAAGATTGATTTGCTTGATTCAGGTCAGGCGTTTCGCACTTTTTGTTATATTTCGGATGCGATAGAACAAATGTGGTTTATTCTTCTTCATGGAACACAGAATTTATATAATGTCGGGGGAGTTAATCATTCCACTATCGGTGAACTGGCGGAATTAATTGGAAAGATGGTGCACGTTCCGGTGCATTTCCCTGCTAAAATTTCCGGCATCGACGGTGCTTCTCCTTACGTTGACGTTGATTTAAACAGAATAATTAATGAGTCGAAAAAGACTACTTTTGTCTCATTAGAGGATGGATTGATGAATACAATCAATTGGTATAAACAATTAAGAGGTCTTTTTTGATGAATCAACAGGCGAGCAATAAAATGACTTACGACCTAAAAAACAATACGATTGAAGGATGGATGAATGACGCCGATCTTATGTGGCTTTTTAAAACAGCACAAGAAATGGAAAGCATTGTTGAAGTCGGTTGCTGGAAAGGCCGAAGCACCCACGCACTGCTCTCCGGATGTTCGGGAACAGTATATGCCGTAGATCATTTTTTAGGCAACCCACACGAACCGATACTTTACGACGAAGCAAAAACGGAAGACATACATAAAATATTTATAAAAAATGTCGGAGGTCTTAAAAATTTGAAAGTTTTAAAATTGGATAGCGCCGATGCAGTTCTTCAATTTGAAGACAACTCAATTGATATGGTATTTATCGATGTGGGTATTTCTCGTGAAGAAATCCGAACAGAGATTAATCGCTGGCTCCCAAAGGCAAAAAAAATTATTTGCGGCCATAATAGAAGAACTAATTCTATTAAGAGAACGATATTGGAAATGTTTGGCGAAGAAGATGTCGGCTGGGAAAGAAACGAAGGCAGAGGAAATTTGTGGATAGCGAAGCCCCCGATTTTCCCTTCACTAGATGAAACAAAAGGAAAGGAAGTGAAAGAGTCTTTCAGTCTTCAAGGTTATGAATCTAACCTTGAAGAGAAAAAACGCCTCTATGAAAAAGTTTTTGGTGAGAATAACTTTAATCATCGTCAAGCTCTTTTGTCGCTGTCAAATATTTTTCTTTCTGAGACGAATTATCCTGCCGCAATTGTTTATGCCGAAGCCGCTCTCTCTCTTTCGTCATCAGACAAATCCCATGAAGATGAACCCCATCGATTACTTTATCTAGCTTACGGTCTGACCGGAAACATCGCAAAAGCAAAAGAACACAATCTCAAAGCATTAGATTACAGACCTCATAACGAAGAGCATATTCGTAACATGAAATATTATATGCCACTGCCGAAAGTTTCTATCGTTATGCCGACTCTTCGAAAAGATAAAATAGACGGGATCATACAGACAATCAAAGACAATGCCGGGTATGAAAATTATGAAATAATTTTAAACGATGAGCCCATCGGTTTTCCAAAAGCATTCAATAAAGCGGTTGAGCAAAGTACCGGTGAATTGGTGATTGTTATGGCTGATGATACCTATCCAGAAAAAAACTTCATGCAGATTGCCGTCGCTGCAATGTTTAGAAATTATCCCGAGCTTGATGGGTTGGTAAAACTTTCGGACGGACTCAAAAGAAGACGCGAACTTGCTTGTTATTGGATTGCGAGTAAAAAATTACTCCCTTTCTTGGATGGAAAGTTTTTTCATGAGGGGTATTTTCATAATTACGTTGATGACGAGATTACTAGAAGAACACAAAAACTCAAAAAGTACGCAAGCGAAGACCGCTCTGTTTTAAGGCATGATAATGCGTTTGTCGTCGGAGGTGAAATAGATGAAGTGTTTCTAAAAGTGACCAATCAAGAGCGTTTTATGGAGGACGGTAAATTATTCAGGGAAAGATGTAAACTTTTGGGTATCTAATCGAGGCAGTATATTTTTTCGATTTTTTTGTAGAGCAGATTGACCCACCTTTATGCTTATCATTTACTATTTTTTATTTCTGTCTTTATCGGAAGGAGTTATTGCAAATTTATTTGGCCAAATTTGTTTCCGTTTTACGAAAAGCATGATGATAAACAAAAGCACGCTCCCTCCTATAACTATTTTTACCATTTCCTGATCGATTTGTTCTTGAGCTTTTTTCTCCCACCATCTATCTATTGAACTCGAATTTATGTTAGTCAGACTTCGTTGTAATTCGGCTGTTGATAATCCTTTATCAGTTTTTGGTATTGTGATTGTTTGATACGCCCCGACAATGGTACTTTTTCTGCTCGCTAAATCCATCACAACAACTTCTCCATCCAATGTCGTCAAAGTGGTTGCGCCATCTTGATCTACTGCCACACTAAACTCGGTTCCAATAGGAACCATAGCTACCGTAGGAGTTACTACCATATTTTTTTTGAAATCTTTTTCTATTTTCTCATTAAACCAGCCCACCCCTCCATGAATGAATTCCACTGTGCCCCAAGAGCACCCGTAAACATCTCCTTCGGCGCAAGATTTCAGATAATTGGGGCGATTTTTATCGATGAAATCTATTAAATCAACAGCGGTATTCTTCCAGAATTCCCAGTGATCTAATTCCGGTTTATAGTTTGGATCTTTATCCCAATCAAGAGGGGTAATTACTTTTTTATTCGAATTATCAAGTCCGAGAACCACACCAAGTGTATCGGGGCCAAGTTTGGTTTTAGTATTATTTAGACTGTATTCTATAAATCCGTCATTTCCGGTTTTTATAACGTCACCGGCATTGGCCTTGATATATGAATCAAGAGAGGTAATTTTTCCATCCCTCAAAATCTGTACGGTTCCATAATGTGTTTCTTCACCTTCAATCAATCCGGCCGCCCGGTCTTTTTGATATTGTTCCTCTACTTTTTGACTTAATTCTTTTTTTGACTGTTCAAATTCTTGTGCAAGTTGTTTATTTTTTCGCTCAATCTCCAATTGTGTTTCGGACTTCTCCAATAGTGGCTGAAATCCCGGCGCAGGCTCAAGTTTCGGTATTGGAGTTGTTTCTTTTTGCGAAACGGTTTTGCATTCAGTTTTATCAGGAATGCCGGCACTATTAAAATATGCGCCATAACTTTTTGCGCAATATTGATTGCCGGAAAAATATCCGTGTATGTATCCGAAATTACCTTTGCCGTCACTAATCTTATACAAACAGTCGTTTTCTGTAGGATTTCCTACTGCGCCGATAAAAATACCACGCTCCGGACGACTGTCATAATATCGGCAAAGTTCAAGGGGAGAATTGATGCTTGGAGCAGATTCATCTACCGCTTGTTTTGTCGGTGTCGGGAGAGTAATCGGTGATTGAGCATAAGCACTATTTCCGAATAAAATTATTAACGCAAAAAATACAAAAATTTTTGTTAAGTTTTTCATACATATAGTATATCACTCGGCAAGATAATAAAAAATTAAGGCAAGTATAGACCAGTAGAAAATCAGGTAGATTCCAATAAATGGCGGGGGTGGATCTTCTTTTAAAAAATTAATCTGAGGCAGAGCTAGGGGTCCTATTAAAACAATTTTGATAGGTAATATAATTGTGGATAAGGTACTCTTCCATACTATCGGGGAGTCGCCACCCGTTCTGAGAATAGGGTCAGGGGGTTGAGGAAATCCTCGAGGCCCCGTTGTTCCCAAAAGTGAGGTAGTGATAAAAAGAAAGGCGAATCCGGAAATGATAAAGAAAGCAACAAATTTTTTCTTTGAAATATTCATATATTCTGAATTGTATCATATTTATCTTCTCTAGAAAGCATTACCTCTTGAGTGAAATGATAGTGAGGTTCCGTTTTTAAAAAAAAGTAGCACAAAAATCCATACCCATGTGTCTGTGTGTAAACTCAGTGTTTATGATATAATTATTGAAATTATGAATATTATCGAAATATTTCTTACGGGGTTTAGTCTTTCTCTTGATGCCGTGGCGATTGCCGTTGCCGCAGGTGCACTTCACAAAATTACTCCACGGCATGCGTTAAAGATAGCATTATTTTTTGGCGGATTTCAGATGTTCATGCCGATTCTTGGCTGGTTATCCGGTTTATGGTTTAGTGGGTATCTAACGTCGTATGGAAATATTATCGGGTTTGTTCTTCTTTTTTCCGTTGGAATGAAAATGTTTTTGGAAACATTCAAAAAAGAAACAAAAGATGAAATTAAAAAAGAAAGACATCTCGCGGAAACAAAGACACTCACAATCATGGCAATTGCGACAAGTATCGATGCCCTTGTTGTCGGAATAACATTTAATTTTGTTTCTGTTATTATTCCTGTTGCAGTCTGTGTTATCGGTGCGGTCACTTTCGCCTTATCCCTTGCCGCAATCTATGTCGGAGAAAAATTCAAACGTATCATCGGTAATGAGATTGAGTGGCTTGGAGGGTTAGTTTTGGTAGGGCTTTCCATAAAAATACTCTTAAGCTAGTTCAACAAAAAATAGTGATTCAAAAAAGCGCCCAAAGGCGCAATTTTGTTTGTTGCAGGGTTTTTCTTTTAGAATCTTTTTTTGTCCGGCAACAGAAGGGAAGTGTACAAAAAAATCATTTATACAATTTCTATCATCACTTCGTTGCGATTCATCCACGGTGGGGTCCATGGTGCATTGTATCCGGCGTAAGCCATATTTCCTTTTGTCGTTATCTTATCACGAGTAAGAGAAGCTTGTAACTTTTCTTGCATTCTCATAATTCTTTTATTTGAACGATACCAAGAGAATCGGAGAACCGCATATTTTTTTTCGGGAATCGTTGTGATTTTTACTCGAGAGTCGTTTGGTGTCGGCAAAGTGTCTAGCGAATATGATCTCGGCATCCCAAAAGATATTGTATGAGCATTACCCTCTTTTGTTGCGACTACCGGGGCAGTCATCGCGATATTTTCTGAACTCGTATTTTTTTCTTTTTTTTGAGCGGTGACCGGGGCTGTCATGGCAATGCTTTCTCTTTTTTTATTACCTCCAAAAATATAATTTGCGATAATGCGGAAACCGGCATTCATCGCTTCCTCGTATGAACCCTGTACGGTAGTTTGGGCAACAATGTGTGGTGGATAATCTCTCACTTCATACTCTTTCGTTTTTTTGATTATTGTATAGGCCGCGCTTTCAACTCGCGAAGAAAGATAACCCCATATAGACCAAATAACCAATAGTATTGAAATTAAAATTATTGTCATTTTTTTTATTTAATTTTTTTAATTATTTAAACGCAAAAGCCATGAGTACAATAGTCAAAGCGTTAAGAACAACCAAGGTCAAAACCATCTGGAACTTCGATGAAAGAGGGTGCCATAATATATATATTGTATAAATTATCGCAACAATCGCCGCCCCAATAAAATTTCCCTTTATCATATTTGTATTTTAAATCTTGTTAATACAATATAAAGTATACTCTCAAAGTAATAAAATGTAACCGAAATTAATTCACAATAAAAAAAGACGACAAAATGTCGCCTCTTCTTGAAGGAATTTCTGAGCAGTACCCCAATTGGATATTATGTTTCGCTGCGACTCACAAAATACCTCAATCGGGCTTCGAATCCTACCCGCGAGTGAGGAGCATCTCGCTCACTCCGCGGAAGCCAAAAAGAAAAGCGCCCCATCAAAAGGCGCTTTTCTTTTTGGCTCCGAATGTTGAACGATGTTAGAACCTACGCGATGGGGGATTATGCGACGGTTGAAACACTGTTATAAAAAACAGAATGGAAAATATGAATCAATGTTCCCATGTAATCCCATTTAAATCTTGCAGGAATTCCGAGAGGGCGACAACCATTTGCAGAGGCTGTCCGGGAATCCTAATTGTACGAAGCCCAGAGGTTGAATGTTGCCGAGATTGACTAAAAGGAATATACCTTGCCCATGATATTGTGAGGGTTTTACTCGCTCGTGTAACCCCTACGTAGAGTAGTCGGCGTTGTTCTTCTTTGTGCTGATGTTCAGATAGATGAACAGTGCGATTTCTTCCTGGTAAATTGCCATCATTAC
>CAIJYI010000021.1 GCA_903824855.1 uncultured bacterium
CGTCGCGATAGTTCGCGACGACGTGTTTCATCTTTCTTTTAAACTTGTTGTGCCTTTTTTTTGCCTTTAATTACGCTGAGTGGAACAATCTTATCGATAAGACCGAATTCTAATGCTTCATCGGCATCCATAACTTGTTCTCTGAAAAGCATTTTTCTTATTTCTTTTTCAGTTCTGCCTGTTCTATCGATAAGAATTCTTACCATTTTATTATCGATGGCTTCGAAATGTTTCAACTGAATAGCTCTCTGTGAGTCTTTTCTCAAGATACGTCCATTGATGGGCATATATCCTTGAGCATAGTGGCAGAAGAATTCAGTATTCGCTGTGGCATATCTGAGTATGCAACCTTGCAGAATAAGTTGAATCGCGGCAGAGCTCACATATTCACAGGCAACACCAAGTGTGTTTGGCCCATACATGAGAAGTTGGTCATGGATCCCCATACCTGCTCGAACGAATCCTCCGTCTGAAGTAATATTTACTTGGAGTGCAGGACTACCTTTCATTTGTAAAAGGCGAAGGCCATCGCGCACTTTTTTTGCCATTCTTTCATCAACAAGATCTGTCAGGTTGATGATAGGATTTTCGGCTTCCAATAACTTCAGATCAATCACATTCAGTAATTGTTCAGAATACAGCTCGTCTCTTCTTTGCATGTAGTTAACAACAGAAGAAAAGGGAGCGTCACAAAACATCAAATCTTCATCTGTAAATCTATTCATCTTTATCTCCTTTTTTTAAGGGTCGGTATTTCTGATATAAATCCTATAACTATATCAACTATTTGTCAACAGACAAAAAAGTAACTACGTCATTGCGGGCTTTGACCTCCAATACACGTTGAAACGACGTGGATTCTGAATCAAGTTCAGAATGACGAGAGTGAGGAAATGCTCAAAAAAGCCACCATGATTACTCATGGTGGCTTGCCTTATTCGGTAACTTCGTGAGTTGCTTTTTTCATTTTTCTTCTTTGTGGCCTTTCTTCATGTTCTTTTTCGTCTTTAAAACTGAATCCGAGAACGCCATCTAAAAGTCCAAACTCTAAAGCTTCTTTTGCTGTCATGAATTTTTCATGAGCGAGCATTTTTAAAACTTCTCGCTCTGTTTTTCCTGTTCTTCTTGTGAGGACGGTAACAGCTTTTTCTTTCACATTTTCAAGTTCTCTGATAATTTTTGTTCTCCATCCGAGACTCTTGATATTGTGTTCGGTTATAACACCGACAGAAAGACAGTTATGACACATAATAGTTGTGTTTTCTGTCGCTTGTCTTATGATACATCCTTGAAGTAAGAACATCGCAGCGGCTGAACACGCTTCTCCAATAACCAATCCTCTAACTTTTATACCTGTCTCAAGATAGAAAAGCATAAGAAGGTCATGGATTTCGAAACCGGCTGCCGCACTACCTCCGGGAGAAGTAATCTTAACTAAGAGTTCACCGTTTGGGGGTGGTTCAAAAGTGAGAAGCATAAGAGCGTCTCGGACGTATTCTGCCATCTCTTCGTTTACTTCGCCGTTCAAATAGAGCACGCCTTTTTCAAGGTGTCCTAAAAGAGCATTGTTTTTAACATCTTTTGGTATGATGAATGTGGTTCCAAAACCATCATCACTATACAATTTTGTCAAAGGTCGTTTGTTTGTGTTCACAATCATCTCCTTTTCTGTGACTGATTAACGTTTTTTATTACTAAAAGCAGTATACCACAGATTGAAAAGAAATGCAAGTATCAGGAATGTCAAGAAAAATACCGCCATAGTAGATTAATGGCGGTATTTTTCATGAGGAGGAAGAAAGAGTTCTTCCTACTATATTTCGCGAGAGCGCGATTTTTAAGTTTGTGTACTTGCTTATTACTTTGAGTAGCTTAATACAAAAGGTTTTAGTTTGTTTTTATCAGTTTTATTTATTTTTCTATGTGAGATCATCTTCGGGACCTGCTCGTATTCTTCTCGCACGAGACGAAAGAAAACGTTTTTTTTCAGTAAAGAAATTATCATTAGTCGCTTCTTTTTCTGCGAGAAAATCGTCGAATCTGTGCAATTTAATGCGTGGTTCTATCGGTCCGTACGCAAAAGCGTAATGTCCTCCGTGAACGGACCCAAAGAGGGAACCAATAAGGATGGATGAAACCGTTAATTTATTAGTGCTCATGTTTTTGTTTTTTTAATGCCAATACCATTGAGAGAAGTGGGTGCGCAATCTTCTCTGCTAATTACTACGTCTTCAAATTTGATTTTATTTCATTTTCAAATTTGATATAAAAAAATACCCAAACAACAGTGTTTGGGTGGTTTTTTATAAAGAGGATTATTTTTCGATTTCTGCAACGACTTCCTCGCTGTTCATGAATTTGTAGAATATTGCCATTACGACAAACGCAATTAATGTCATGACCATGGCATATTTTCCGAAGACGTGGGAACTCTTGCCGAAGTAATAGCCGATAGCGAGAAAGGGGAATGTCCAAATGATGGAGGTGATGATAATGATTGAGGTATATAAGAAGCGGTTCATCTTTGCGATGCCTGCGGGAATAGGAATAAAAACTTTAAGCGCCGGGACGAGTTTCCCAATCGCTAAAAACCACACGCCTTTCTTTTGAAAAGCTGTTTGTACTTTTTTGATTTCTCTTTCTCTGAATAGTGGAAATTTTGAGAGATAATGCATTCCTTTTCTTCTTGCGACTTCATAGAGAATAATATTGCCGACCGTATTGCCGAATGCTCCGACTAAAATAACCGGCAAGAGTGCTAAATGTCCTGTAAAAACAAAATATCCAACGATGATATATAAAACCTGACTTGAAGGAAACGAGATAAAACCGTTTGATATCATAAGGGCAAAAATACCCAAGTAACTAAATGAAATGATTATTGCTTCCGTATTCATAAGAGTAAATTGTACCACACAAAAGTACTTTTCCCATATTTCTTCTTTTTGTTGAATGTGAGATAATGAGAGCAATAAGTTCATCAAGTTATAAAGTTCATAAAGTTCATCAAGTTCGGACGACAACGATGTGTTTTAACTTGATGAACTTTATAAACTTGATGAACTTTATAACTTTATATATTTATGCCACCACAAATTTGGGTAATAAAAGCTAGCGGAGAAAAAGAAATTTTTAATCAGATAAAACTTCGCGATTCATTAAGACGAAGCGGTGCTTGTGAAAAAGATATTGCAAATGTCGTTACACAAGTTCTTTCTGAATTGAAAGACGGAATGACAACGGAGAAAATTTATCGCCATGCTTTTGCTCTTTTGAAACGGATGCATAAAGGTGTTGCCGCTCAATACAATTTGCGTCGAGCCGTCAGAGAAATGGGCCCTTCCGGTTTTCCTTTTGAGCAGTATATCGGAGAAATTTTTCGAGCAAAAGGATATGATGTGCATGTCGGTCTTATTATTCAGGGGTGGTGTGTTGATCACGAAGTCGATGTTTCCGCAAAAAAAGGCGGGACGCATTTACTGATTGAATGTAAATTCCACAACGAAGAAGGATTCAAAACCGATCTTAAAGTAGCGCTTTATGTTCGCGAGCGTTTTAACGATATTCAGAAAAAACACGAAAGCGTGAAAGATGAAACAGAGGAGTTTCATGAAGCGTGGTTGGTTACGAACACGAAGCTTACTTCAAAAGCGATTGAATATTCCAAATGCGCGGGGCTGAATGTCGTCGGTTGGAATTATCCGAAAGTGGGGAACTTGCAGAACTTAATAAACGAGACAAAACTCTACCCGATTACCGCATTAACAACTCTCTCCGGTGCGGATAAAAGACATCTCATGGATCATGACATCGTTCTCTTCAGAGACCTCTTCAGTCAAAGAAAAATGTTACATGGATTAGGGCTTGATGAAGCAAAAATAAACAAAGTTTTAGAAGAAGCAAAGGCTTTGAATGAAATGACACTGATGTAATCGCCAAATCCGTCTCGTTTTCTCTAAAAATGACAACTATTGACAGTTTGTCATTTTAGACGTATTATTAACATATACCCGTTCTTTGAATAGAACTTTTAAATCCTTTATTTTGTAAGGAGGAGGTGCTTCGTGGACATTGCTGTTCTTGTCTTGTTGTTTTATTTATCTGTGATTGGACATGAATTTGCGCACCTTATCACAATGCAAAATAACAATGTGAGGGTGCGAGAATTCGGGATCGGAATTAAAAAAGGTCCTCGGATTTCTTATCTTGCGAAAAGCGGAAGATATGAAGGAATGCGTTTTTCTTTTTATCCGATGACATTTTTTCTCGGCGCGTTTGTTGATGCCGAGGAGAAGCTGTTTGAACTGCCGTATAAAAAAAGATCTTTAATCTTTTTTGCTGGACCATTAGCGAACATTCACTTCGGATGTTTATTATATATTCTGTTGTTTGCTTCGACGATAATACCCGCTATACAAACACATGTGACTACCGCTTGGGGCATGTCTGATTGGATACTGTATTTTTATTATTTTATTCTTTCAAGCCCGTTCCTTTGGGTTTCAATCTTAGCGATTTTCATTCTGTGGTTTGGACGAAAAATAATCAGTGCCTATCTGGCCCCCTTTATCGGAATCTTTCTGTTGGCTTGGCTTTTCCATTCAATTTATGATTCCGGGGGAGCGGTAACCTATTTTTCTGAAGTGACAGGTCCTGTTGGTTTTGCTGCTGACTTACCGAACATGGCTTCTGATTTATGGTCATCAGTAGAGTGGGCGGCGCAACTTTCTATTGGTCTTGGAGCAATCAACCTTTTACCGATTTTTCCTTTGGACGGTGGATATGTATTTCTTCCCATTGTGGAAAAAATAGTACCGCCCTGTGTGCCAATGTATAAAAAAGTCGGAATGGTTTTAATGGCTTCCTTGATGTCTTTCATTATTGCGAAAGATATTATTATGATTGCCGGTTATTTCGGACTCATCATTTGTTTCATTATCGCTCTGCTCATTTATTTTAGAAAAAAAATATTTCTTTAATAAAACAAATCAAACCCGTTCACTTCTTGTGGGCGGGTTTTTCTTTTGGGGATTTTGGGTATAATGGACGAACCTATGAAAAACGCCAAAATCTCAGTTCTGAAAATTCAAATTGGTGTTCTGTTTTTTTTGGCGTTTTTCGCCTCGTTTATTTGGGTTATTACGCTTTCAGAAAATCACGGGCGCAATCTTCGTGTTACGTTTCTTGATGTCGGGCAAGGGGATGCGATTTTGATTGAGGCTCCGAGCGGGAATAGAGTATTGATAGATGGTGGTCCTCCTTCAGGGAAGATACTTTCCGAATTGGGTGCAATGCTTCCGTTTTACGATAAACGACTATCTGTGCTTATTGCGACTCATCCCGATCAAGACCACATTGGTGGCTTTCCCGATGTTATTGAGAGATATTCCGTAGAAGCGCTCATTGAACCGGATTTGTATGCGGAGAATGGCGTTTATCCGGCTATGGAAAAAGATGCCGAAGAAAAGGGAATTAAAAAAATAATCGCTCGGGCGGGGACGATCATTACACTCGATAAAAATACCACGCTTGAGATTTTATATCCCGAGAAAAAATCTCCGCCCGCGATGGAAACAAATATTTCTTCTGTTGTGGTTAAGCTCACTTTTGGAAATGAATCATTTTTATTTACCGGAGATCTTCCTCTTGCGGAAGAAAAGGCCCTTGTTTTAAAATATGGGGAAAAACTCCATGTAACCGTTTTGAAGTTCGGACACCATGGGTCAAAAAGTGCCACGGCTCCCGAATTCCTTGCCGTTGTTTCGCCCGAATATGGAGTATTTTCCGTTGGTGCAGACAACAAATACGGACATCCGAACCGGGAAGTTCTTGACCTTGCCGTAAAAGATAAAGTGACGACTTATCGGACCGACCAAGAGGGAAGAATTATCTTTGAAACGGATGGGACAACCATAACGGTTTCGACCGGAAAATAAATGATTTAAGTACAAAAAAACCCGCGAAATGCGGGGTTTTTTAATTGTAGTTTATTTCTTAACCGTCGTTTTTTTCGGTGTAAGTTTGAGATGCAAACCTGCTTTTTTGCAGTGTGTGCAGATCTTCACTCTTCCTCCTTCGGTAAGGGTTGCCCACTGAAGATTGGGATATTTTCGTGTCTTTCCGGTCGGATTGAACTTGGTGGCACGAACACGGTTGGAGTATTTTCCAGCCATGAGGGAAGTTTTATTACAAATGAGACATGATTTAGCCATATTGGTGTTTATACTGTTTTTACTTTTCGTCCCTGTATGCTATCATAAACCTTACCATCATGCAAGAGTTTATATTCTTTATCGCCATACTCGTCTTTTCCGTAGTGATACATGAAGTATCGCACGGCTTTATGGCGAATATTTTAGGCGACCATACCGCAAAGAGGGCAGGGAGGCTCACACTGAATCCTATCGTGCACATAGATCCGGTTGGCTCGATTCTTGTTCCTATCCTTACTTACTTCGCTTCCGGCGGGGCATTGCCTTTTGGTTGGGCGAAACCTGTTCCATACAATCCGTACAATTTGAATGACAAAAAATGGGGAGAAGCAAAAGTTGCCTTTGCCGGTCCCGCATCAAATATTTTTCTTGCGATTTTTTTCAGTATCATTCTTCGTTTGGGAACAAACGGGACGCTTCCTTTGAATAGTCATGTGATGAGTATTCTTATCCCGATTGTTCTCGTAAACCTTTCGTTGGCCGTCGTTAATCTTCTCCCTGTTTATCCGCTTGATGGCTCGCGCATATTTTTCTCAATCTTACCGTATCATTTGCGTTACGTTCAAGATTTTATGATGCGCTACATGTTCATCTTCCTCGCCGTATTTCTGCTTTTCCCTCCGATTGGGGATTTTATCTCTTTTGTGATTTCAACGCTCTTTCATCTCCTCACAAATTTATAGGTTTTAGTGAGCAAGGGTTACTAAGGTAACCTTTTTTGCTCCCGCTTTGAGTAAAACTTTTTTTGCTTCAGCAAGTGTCGCTCCCGTAGTCATAATGTCGTCCACAACCAGAATATTTTTTCCGGTAATTTTTTTGCATTCATTACACCAAAAGAGCCGTGAATATTTTTTAATCTTTTTTCTCTGCTCATTGTTGAAACCTGGCTTTTTGTTGCTTTTGTCTTTATCAAGACATTTTTCTCGATTACAAACAATCTTGGATTTATGCGCACCAATTCATCTCCGAGAAGTTCACATTGGTTATATCCGCGTTCTTTTCTTCTGCTTGCGTGAACAGGAATAGGTATAATTACATACTTTTGATTTGAATTTTCTGCGGTGTTTTCGAATTGAGTATCTTCCGAAATATATTCAAGTAAAGCATCGTGCATTGATTCCGCCAAATCATGAGCCAATTCCTGTTTTCCCCTGTATTTTAAGCGCCAAATAGCTTTTTGAATCACCGGATTATCGTAGCGCCAGACGGAGATAATATCTTCGGGAAGCGGGGATGTTTCTAGCGGGATTTTTCCACGACAGAGTGCGCAAAAAGCGGCACCTTCTTTTTTGCAGGAGAAACATTTTTTTGGAAAAACGACATCAAAAAAATATTTTGCTGCCACTGAAATTTTTCCAGAAAGAGAAAAAGAGGGGGGTGTGGATAATTGTGAGTTTTCCCTATAAAACATAATCTATTTTATGGTATACTGAAAGTACGTTTTATGTCCAGAAAGAACTAAGACTTTTTTACAATGGAAATTCCAAATTTTGATATACAACAATTGGTAACGTCGGCTAAATCTCTCTTTAAAAAGAATGAGAGTGTTATTGGTCTGGATATCGGATCTTCGGTTATTAAAGTTATTCAAACGAGAAAAGAGCAGGGAAGAGCCGTTCTTGAAACGTACGGAGAACTCGCCCTCGGTCCTTATGGCGGTCTAGACGTCGGACGTGCCACCAATCTTTCCGCCGATAAAATTGTAGAAGCAATAAAAGATCTTTTCCGTGAAGCAAATATTACCGCAACAACCGGTTCAGTTTCACTTCCGCTTTCTTCCGCATTGCTCACTCTTATCGAGTTGCCGATGGTAGACGATGAGAAACTCGCAAAAATGATTCCGGTTGAAGCAAGGAAATATATCCCTGTTCCCATTACAGAAGTATCCCTTGACTGGCTGATTATTCCAAAGAGTGGCGGAGAAGAGCCAAAAGTTGAAGGCGAAGCACCAAAGCAAGAAAAAATTCAAGTAATGATTGTTGCGATACAAAATAATGTCCTCAAAAAATACGAAGAAATAATCACAAAGATTGGTCTTAAAGATGTAAGTTTCGAGATAGAAATATATAGCTCAATTCGTGCCACAATCGGACGTGATATGTCTCCGATGATGTTTATCGATATGGGCGCAGGAATCACAAAGATTGCCATTGTTGAACAGGGTATCATTAAAAATGTCCATATCATCAGCAGAGGTTCACAAGAAGCGACGGTCGCATTATCCCGAGCCCTCAACATAAGCGTAGCCAAGGCCGAAAAAATGAAACGAGAAATTGGGCTATTGGGCAGAGACGAAGAAGAGAGAAACATTTCTTCCATTATTGAAGCGGCTACCAGTTATGTTTTCACTGAAGCCAACAGAGTTCTTCTTGGCTATCAAAATAAAAATAATATTACCATAAATAAAGTCGTCCTAACCGGTGGTGGAGTTCTACTCAAAGGTTTGCCTGAATATTCCAAAAAATGGCTTGAGACGGAAGTTGTATTTGGTGATTCATTTTCAAAAATCGAAACTCCCGCCTTTCTACAAGGTGTACTCACTGATGCCGGCCCTGAATTTTCCGTGGCTATCGGCCTTTCCTTAAAACGACTCCAAGAATCTTCATAATATTTTAAAAAGAGCAATTTTTATTTAAAAGCAAACCAATAATATGGATACAAGACTTAGAACATCGTTCGTTCCCAAAAAAACACTTGCCCTCAAAGGCAGTTCTCAAAGTGGGAATAATGTCGTCAATCCGCTATTTTCATTAGCCCTTATCTTTTTTTGTTTGACGGTGGCTGCAGCAGGCGGGGAATATCTCTATAAGGTTTTATTGGATAAGCAAGTTGTCGGACTGAAGTCTGATTTATCCAAAGCAAAAGATGCTTTTGAAGCAAAAACCGTTGAGGAATGGACGAGAAGAGATAACCGAATTAATGTTGCGAATGAATTATTGAGCAAACACAAAGTCGTTTCTCCAATTTTTTCACTTCTTGAGGAAACAACCTTGCGCACCACACGTTTTTTGGATTTTAATTTCTCTGAAGTAGCAGGAGTTCCTGTTATAAAAATGAAAGGAGAAGGATTAAGTTATACTTCCGTTGCGCTTCTTTCTGATTCTTTCAATCAAGAGCCGAAAATTAAGAATCCTATTTTTTCAGATCTGACGTTGAGTGAAAAAGGCGGTGTTCAATTCTCTTTTACCGGTTCTGTTGATCCGTCAGTTACTTCATATAAAGAAATGTTCAACCAACAATAATTATTTTAATTTCGTAAAATTATTTTTTCAAATGAAAAATTTATTTGCAATTGTGCTCGTAGCGGGTTCTTTCGGAATCTTTTATGTAATCATGGCTCCGACTTACGAAGTCATAAAAACATCCCTCGCCGAAAAAGCCGGATATAATAAAGCGCTGAATAATTCAGCTGCGGTAACAGAGCGCCAAGCGGTACTCGGTTCGAAATACAACGAAATGGCGCCTGCTGATGTTGCGAGATTAGAAAAATTTCTTCCTGACGGCATTGATAATATTCGCCTCATTATTGAGGTTGATAATATCGCGAAGCAGTTCAATATGACACTGGCTAACCCTACTTTATCATTCGTCGATAAGTCTCAGGATGCGACATCTATAGAAACGGTGGTTACCGATTCATCAGGATTATCTTCTCTCTACGGAACGGCAGTTCTAACTTTTGGAGTTAAAGGAACGTATCCGGTATATATCGAATTTATTAAAAATCTTGAAAAAAGTTTACGTCTGATGGATATTACCGCCGTCTCATTGAACAGTAATAGCGGATCGACTGACACTGCGGATGTGTATGATTTTAAAACTACCATCAATATTTATTGGCTTAAGAAATAAATGATTCGGACAATTATTTTATGAAAAAATCAAAAAAAATCACCGTTTCAATCATCGCATTCTTTGGAATCATTGCTTTTGTCACCTCTGTTTTTCTAGCAGGGAAGAATACACTCGCTCAAAATTCTCTGATTGCAGTAGAGGATACTACTTCCGGAATATCATTGACCAACGATGATGCCAGTCTCATTTTATCATTACTGAACAAGATGCAGAATATTAAACTAAACACAGAAATATTTTCCGACCCTCTTTTTCTTGGTCTGAATGATTATACCGTCGAACTCGTTCAAGAGCCGAAAAAACGACCAAACCCGTTTGCTCCAATCGGTAAGGACGCCCTCATCGTGGCATCGTCCTCTCTTTCGACCCTATAATCTGAAAGTGAAGAGTGGTTAAGATTTCACGAAACGGTATTGATTCACCTTTTGTTGTAACGCCCCCATCTTTCCTTTATATAAAATGAATTTTTTAAATTTTCTTGCAAAAAAAGGAGTTATCACACCGGAAAGTATTCCGGTTGTTGAGCAATATGTCGTTTCCGGGCAAGGAAATGCCGATGACTTTCTCGTATCAAACGGGATTAATGTTTCAGATCTTTTGAAATTAAAAGGGGAATACCACAATATTCCGGTTAGAGTTTTAGATGACCAGAGAATTCCATCAGAAGTTTTAAAATATATTCCACAAGAATCAGCCGAACATTATAAATTTATACCGCTTGGTGTTGTTGATGGTGTTTTGGAAGTTGGAATTGTTGATCCGGAAAATCTTGAGTCTACCGATGCTCTTCAGTTTATTTCATCAAAAATAGGGAAGCCGTTTAAACTTTTTCTTATCTCCGAGGCATCACTCAGAGAGGTGTTGGGGAATTATAATGAAATTTCCGGGGAAGTTGGAAAGGCTCTAACGGAAATGGGCTCGAGTGATTCTGAAAATGTAAAATTAATTAAGCAAGTCTCTCCGGAAAAGGAGGAACAAAAACAAAACGAAACGATAGTTGAAGATGCGCCGGTGACAAAAATGGTCGCAGTTATTCTTCGTCATGCAACTGAAGGAAACGCTTCCGACATTCATATAGAAAATATGGGTGAGAAAATCCGCGTACGTTTCAGGGTTGACGGTACTCTCTACACCAGTTTGTTTTTACCTGCCGCTGTTCATCCGGCGATTGTTTCTCGTATTAAAATCCTCGCAAATCTAAAATTGGACGAGAGGAGAAAACCTCAGGACGGACGTTTTTCTGCAAAAATTGATGCTCGAAAAATTGACTTCCGCGTTTCTACTTTTCCTTCCTATTACGGTGAAAAAGTCGTGCTTCGTATTCTTGATTCCGAAAAAGGCGTTCTTACTCTCTCAAGCTTGGGAATGAAAGACTCAGATCTTGAAAAAGTCAGAAACGCTATTAACAGACCATACGGAATGATACTTCTCTCCGGTCCGACCGGTTCCGGAAAATCGACGACACTCTATGCGATGCTCAACGAGCTTGATCGCGACTCAGACAACGTCCTCTCTCTTGAAGACCCTGTCGAGTATAGTATGCCCGGAGTAAGTCAATCTCAAGTTCAACCCGAAATCGGTTACACTTTCGCGAGTGGATTACGTTCAATTCTTCGTCAGGACCCTGATATTATCATGGTCGGAGAGATTCGCGATAAAGAAACGGCCCAGCTCGCCGTTCAGGCCGCCCTTACCGGACATCTCGTGCTTTCAACCTTGCATACCAACACCGCTACCGGTGTTATTACTCGCCTTATAGACATGGGTGTCGATCCATACCTCATTGCGCCAACTCTTATTTTGGCCATCGGACAACGCCTTGTTGCAAAGATTTGCCCGGATGCGAAAAAGGAAATCCCGATGACTCCCGCAATGAAAATAATGTGTGAGAAAAATCTTGAAGATCTTCCTCCAAAATTCAGAAACGAAATTAAAATACCTGATGTTGTGTATGAAGCAATCCCAACCCCAACCTGTCCCTCAGGTACAAAAGGTCGTTTAGCGGTATTTGAATTATTCAATATCGATGAAGATGTGCAGGAAATAATTCTTAAAAATCCAAATGAAGTTGCTATTCATAAAATTGCGAGAGATAAAGGAATGCTCAACCTTAAGGAAGACGCCATGGTTAAAGCATTTAAGGGGGATATCGCCTTTATTGAAGTGAACAAGCTTTAAACTGTATCTTTTTTGGCTTTGATTTTTTTGATATACTATATATAGAAGCAAGAACGAGAAAAACATTAATATAATTTCTGAAAAAGTACAACATATCATGGATAAAAATAATAAAAAATATTCAATACTCTTGGTTGAAGATGATAAATTTCTTCTCGACATGTATTCGACAAAATTTTCCGAGCAAAAATTCGATATTACCCCGGTCTTCTCGGCAATCGAGGCGATTTCCAAACTGGAGGAGGGTATGACCTTTGATCTTATTTTGACGGATATTGTTATGCCTAAAATGGATGGATTTGAATTTTTGAAAGCTCTGAACGATAAGAAACTTATGGGGCACTCGTGTGCCATTGTTTTATCAAATTTGGGACAACAAGAAGATCTCGATAAGGCTAAATCCTTGGGAGCGAAAGGGTACATTATAAAAGCAACTTCAACACCAAGTGAAGTTGTAAAAAGAGTATTAGAAATATTGGATCAAAAATAATTATGACTGATGTAAAAAACGAAACAAAAAAAGAGTTGGAGGAACTTATTCTTACGGTAATCCGTGAGGGTGGTTCAGATCTTCATCTTGCTGCCGGTCGCGTTCCATACATTCGGGCAATCGGAGATCTCATTCCTCTGGTCCGAAGCGAACCGGTTTCTCAGGAGCGAATGCTTGAATTCGCGGCTCTTATGATGACGGAAGACCGCAGAGCAAAACTTTTTAAAGATTATGAATCCGATTTTTCTTATAGCTACGGAGATAAAGCTCGTTTTCGCTGCAATGCATTTTTTCAGAGAGGTATACTTTCCATCGCCATGCGCCTTATTCCTGAATATGTTAGAAATATAGAAGAGCTTAATCTCCCTCCGATACTTGAAACCTTTGCCCGAAAAAAACAGGGATTCTTTCTTGTTGTCGGTCCGATTGGACAAGGTAAATCAACAACTCTTGCCGCTCTCATTCAACTTATCAATAGCGAAAGAGCTGAGCATATTTTGACGATTGAAGACCCGGTAGAATATCTTTTTAAACCGATTAAATCCATTATCGATCAACGTGAAGTTCATACTGATACGATAGATTTTCATACAGGACTTTATTCCATGTTTCGCCAAGACGTCGACGTTGCCATGATTGGAGAGATGCGCGATCATGAGACGATGTCAGTTGCTGTTACCGCCGCAGAAACAGGGCACTTGGTTTTTTCGACACTTCATACAAACGATGCAACCCAAACCATTAACCGTATCGTCGACACCTTCCCCCCGGAGCAACAAAATCAGATTAGTGCCCAGCTTGCAGAAAGTTTGATTGGTATTTTTTCTCAACGTCTCATCCCTCGCATTTCAGGCGGTTTAATTCCGGCCTATGAACTCCTCATTAATACGGTAGCAACGTCCAATCTTATTCGTGAAAAACGCACCCATGAAATTCCTCGGGTTATTGAGACAGGTGCTGAATTCGGAATGATAGACTTCAACAGAAGCCTCGCTGAGCTTGTTCACAATGGAGAAATTACTCAGGAAAACGCTATCGCTTATTCCTCAAACGCCAAGAGCTTGGAGCGTTTAATTTAGAAGTTTTGTCGGGCAATCTCATTTTTTAGTTATTAATTTCATTCATGCTTTTTAATTATAAAGTCATCAATCAAGGGGGTACAGAGGAAAGTGGTTCTATTGATGCCATCAATATTGATGTCGCGATTAGTTCACTCCAGCGTCGTGGGTACGTTGTGGAATCCATAAAACCGGAAAGCTCGGGATCTCTTTTTGACAGTTTTGCTCATATTTTTGAGAAAGTTTCTCTGAAAGAAATGGTCATGTTTTCCAACGAGGTTTCCATTCTCTTCAGTTCCCACGTTTCCATTCTTCGTATTTTTCGCCTTCTTGCTGAAGGAACCGATAATCCTGTTCTTCAACGTACCCTCAATGAGATAGCCGATGATGCTCAGGGTGGAGAATCTCTTTCAAGTGCCATGGGAAAACACCCGACTGTTTTTTCTGAATTTTATGTAAACATGGTGAAGGCGGGAGAAGAATCAGGTAAACTTTCCGAGACGTTTGCCTACCTTGCTTCCTATATGGAGAGAAATTACGCACTCACTTCAAAAACAAAAAATGCTCTCATGTATCC
>CAIJYI010000022.1 GCA_903824855.1 uncultured bacterium
GCACTCTGGTTGCTTTCCAATATTCCTTTTTGTATCGCTCAAATATCTCGTTTTTTGTTGCCATATTCATATGACAACTACGGTAACCTATTTATGGGATATCCGCTGGATGTTCGGTAACATTATTTATGGGTGATAACGCGGGCTTTCTTTTTTAATATTTTCTGGTATACTGTCTGAGTGTTCAATGCGTCGGTGGTAGAGTGGTCTAATACACGAGACTGTAAATCTCGCGGCTTTACGCCTTCGTTGGTTCGAATCCAACCCGGCGCACAATAAAAAATCGGCCCTTACGGCCGATTTTTTGTTGTTCGTTGTCATCACATTCAGATAGCGATATACTTATTATGTATCAACTATTAATGATTTTATGAAAACAAAAACCGTATACCTTATAAGTGTTGTGGTTTTTATATTAGGTGTTCTCATAGGTGCCATTATCGTTTCTGTTTATCGCACCGAAAATAATCTGATTACCGGCGGTCCGATTGCGTGTACTATGGAAGCAAAAATCTGTCCTGATGGTTCATCTGTCGGAAGATCAGGGCCGAATTGTGAATTCACTCAATGTCCGGAAATTAAGGTTAGTAATACAACAGATGGTAATAATGGGGGATCAGCGCAGAGCACCTCAACCATTCCCGGAAATCCGGGGGCAACCGCATGCTCTATGGAAGCACTTGCTTGTCCTGATGGTTCCTTTGTAAGTCGTTCCGGCCCAAATTGCGAGTTCTCGGCTTGTCCCAAGAAATAAATAATATTAAATAAAAATATGGATAATGAAATTTTAGATTTGTTAAAAAAAAATGATGAAAAATTGGAAAAAATATATATCTCCACTGAAAAGACGAGAAAATATTTTCTTTGGACAATGATATTAACGATTGCTCTCGTCGTATTACCTCTCCTTGGTCTTATTGTTGCAATCCCAAGTTTTCTTTCTAATTACTCATCGGTAACCGGATTGTAAAATTTTTTCTAGAATTATTTGCAAGGAAATATCAACATTTAATTACGGTTGATATTTTTTTGAATATTGAATTTATGCACAGGTAATTAAATCTTTTTTTCATATCTCGGTGTATAATAGTATTATAAAAATAAAATATACCGCGTATCAATTTAGCTCATTTTTATTTTTTTAATAAACTTATCATGCCAAAATCTCTCACCTTAGGGAACGGAAACATGCTCATTTGTTACGACAAATTTGGGCAAGTCAATGATCTCTATTTTCCTCAGGTTGGACTCGAAAATCATATCGGCAAAGATTCTCTCCACAGAATTGGCGTTTTTGTTGATGGAAGAATGAGTTGGATTTCTGATTCGGGATGGCATATTGAATTTACAACACCGTCAAATACTCACATGGCGGTCATATCTGCTAAGAATCAAAATCTTGGTGTAACATTGACCTTTAATGATGTTGTCTACAACGAACAGAATATTTTCATTCGCCGCGTGACGGTAAAAAACGATTTACCGAGAGTTCTGAACGTAAAATTATATTTCTGTCAGGAATGGAATATCTATCAATCGGGAAGGCAAGACACGGGATATTATGATCCGGGAAGTAATTCGATTATTCATTATGAAGGACGCCGTGTATTTCTGATAAATGGTCGCGTTGATAATCATGGAATAGATGATTACACCACCGGAATTTATCGAATGGAGGGAAAAGACGGAAGCTATATTGATGCAGAGGACGGTATCCTTTCAAAGAATTCAATTGAGCACGGATTAACCGATTCCGTTGTAGGATTTCATCTTGAAATTAGTTCCGGGAGTGAAATAATTGTACATTATTGGGTCGGGGTTGGGAAAACTATTCCTGAAGTTTTTGATTTGAATAATTACGTTTTGGAAAAATCTCCCGAACACTTATTTCGGACGACAAAAGATTATTGGAGTGCGTGGGTTGATCGAGAAAATTTTAGTTATTACGGTCTCACAGACGATATGGTGAGCATGTTTAAGAAATCACTTTTTATAATGCGCTCGCACGTTGATTCAGGTGGAGCAGTAATTGCATCGGGCGATTCAGACATGCTTCAATATGGCCGCGATACCTATAGTTACATGTGGCCGAGGGACGGAGCTTTTGCCATTATGGCACTAGATCGTGCCGGCGATTCGTATGTTGCTCGAAAGTTTTTCACCTTTTGCAATCGTGTAATAACCGACGATGGTTTTTTCATGCACAAATATCGTCCCGATGGCTCGCTCGGGAGTTCTTGGCATCCATGGGTAACAAAGTCCGGCGAATTTCAATTGCCGATTCAGGAAGATGAGACGGCTCTCGTTTTGTTTGCGCTTTGGGAACATTATAATCTCACAAAGGATCTTGAATTTATCGAAGAAATCTATAATTCTTTTATTCAGAAAGCTGCCAATTTCATGGTCATCTATCGCGATAAAGAAACGAGATTGCCGAAACGAAGTTATGATCTTTGGGAAGAAAAACTAGGCGTTTCAACTTTCACCTGTGCTACCGTGTATGGGGCGCTTCAATCAGCAGCATTCTTCTCGCAGCTTCTCGGAAAACATGATTCAGAGAAAAAATACCATGACGCAGCAAATGAAATAAAAGAAGGGATAATGAAGTATCTATTTAATTCTGAAAGGGGTACTTTTCGGAAGCTTTTCAACCACGATAATGGAATTTTCACCTATGATGAAACGTTAGACATTTCTAGTGTTTATGGGGTTTTTCGTTTCGGAATTCTCCCCGCGAATGACGCTAAACTGAAGAAAGCATTTGGTATTGCCGAAGAGCGTCTTTTCTGTGCTAGATATTCGGGAGGAATTGCCAGATATGAAGGAGATAATTATTACAGAGCCGGTCACGATACTCCGGGAAATCCATGGTTTGTTTCCACACTCTGGCTAGTTCAATATTATATTGCGCTTGCTGAAGATGAAAAAGATTTTGAGCGTGTAAAACCGTGGTTTGATTGGGTAAGTAAGATGGCATTGCCGACAGGGGTCCTTTCTGAACAAATCAATCCTTACACAAGAGAGCAAATTTCTGCGGCACCGCTTACGTGGAGTCATTCAGAATATGTTTTAGCAGTAATTGCGTATATGGAAAAACTGGAACAGCTCGGCGTCATTACATCAAAAAGTCTAATTATGGAGAGAAATAAAGAGGTTGATAACGGGGAAACGCATATTGGCTAATTTTTCACTTTTTTGTCTTTTTTTGATATGATTGGAAAGCGCCCTGCGAATATTATAAATAGATAACACCGGGAATTATGTCAAATATGATTAAGCTCAACTATAAGGATACGATTCATTTGGACGAAAAAGATATTTTGGATGTTTCATCAACGTTGTACGAATATATCGGGACGCTTTCGAAAATTTCGCGAAACGTGGGCTATGAAGATTTAGAATCTTTTTTGCAACTTCCTAACGATAAAGAACTCATCGAAAAAAGCCAAAGCATGGCCGCCGGATTAGCGGGCACATCTCTGAAATATGTAATAGTCGTTGGAATCGGCGGTTCAAATCTCGGAGCTATGGCAGTATACGACGCCTTATATTCAAAATTTGATATCCTTACCTCGCGAAGACCAAAATTGATTTTTTCTGATACCACTAATCCGCGAGAAATGGAGGCACTGAAAAAAGTTATTGATGAAAATATCCATGGATCAAAAGAAATCGTTTTGAATATTATTACTAAATCCGGTACAACAGCAGAAACTGTCGCAAATGGAATGTTCTTGTTTGACATTCTTTCCAATAAATTTGGTGAGAAAGAAGCAATAGAACGAACAGTGATCACTACCGATGAGGAATCAACTCTCTGGAATATTGCCCGTGAAAAAAATATTCGCGTACTTCCAATCCCGAAAAAAGTTGGTGGTAGATATTCTATTTTTTCTCCCGTCGGTTTATTTCCACTCCGTTTGGTAGGAGTCAACATTTCAGAATTTATTGCCGGCGCGGTTCAAATGATGAATGCCTCGCTGACACCGAACATTGATGCAAATCCTGCGCTTAAGCTCGCCACCATTGATTTTCTTCAGCATAAAAAGAAATTAACGATTTACAACAATTTCTTCTTTAATTCAGAATTGGAATCAGTTGGAAAATGGGGAAGACAACTCGTCGCAGAAAGCCTCGGCAAGAGATTTGATACCGCGGGAAACTCGATTTATGCAGGATTGACGCCGATCGTTTCTATTGGTTCTACAGATCTTCATTCAATGGTTCAGCTCTATCTCGGCGGGCCTCGAGATAAATTTACCAATTTTATTTATGCGGAAAGTGGCGAGGGTGAACGCGTGTCGGTTCCAAAATTCTCGATCTTTCAAACGCTCGTTCCTGATGTTGTCGGAAAAGATTATGAAAAAATTCTCTCATCAATTCTTGTCGGAACGATGGAAGCATATAAAGAAAAAGCCTTTCCTTATATTGAAACAATATTGCCGAGAATAGACGAAAATTCATTGGGTCAATATTTTATGCTTAAAATGATTGAAACGGTACTTTTAGGAAAACTCTGGAATGTTAATGCCTTTGATCAACCCGAAGTGGAAAGTTATAAGAAAGTCGCGCGCGAGCTAATGAAATCATAAAGCTATTTCAATTTTTTATGCATATACTTTTTGACCTTGGAAAAACTAAAATACGAATTGCCGGCTCTCGTGATTTCGAGTCTTTTATTGAACCGAAAATTTTTGAAACACCAAAAGATTACGATGCTACTATTGCGCTTATAGCAAAGACTGCGCGGGAAATATCGGGTGATGGAGAAATCGAAATGGTTGTCGGCGGAATCGGCGGGCCGCTTACAAAAGAAAAAGATGCGCTTCTTCCGGGATATAATTTCCCTGATTGGGGAGGACGTCCTTTTAGGTTAGATCTCGCAAAAGAATTAAACACGTCGGTTCTTATTGAAAACGATTCAGCTCTCGTCGGTTTAGGAGAAGCTATACATGGAGCAGGTAAGGGCGCGAACATTGTTGCATATGTTACGGTTTCAACGGGCCTCGGTGGTGCCCGCATTGTAAATGGAAAAATCGATGCTAATGCTCTCGGATTCGAACCGGGCTGGCAAGTCATATCTGATGACGAGGAATTCCCTTATGCTTCTGACTTTTTATCGGGAAATTCTATTGAAAAAGAAACGGGCAAAAAACCTTTTGAAACTACTGATTCAATCTTCTGGGACAAGAAGGCTCACTACCTCGCGCACTTTTTGAATAATATTATCGTCATGTGGTCGCCGGATGTTGTCGTCGTTGGCGGTTCAATGATGAAAGAAATCGGCATTCCTCTCGTTTCCACAGAAAAATACCTTCACCATATTTTGAAAATATTTGATGAAATTCCGCCAATTAAGAAAGCCGAACTCCAAGATATTGGCGGACTCTGGGGTGCACTTGAATATTTAAAATATTCGAAAAAATAATTTACAAAGGACCATCATTCGGAGATTTAAAAAAAGAGTACCGAGGATTTCTCCTCGGTACTTTGTTACGATGTTAGATTATTGTTCTAACTTATAAAAACCTCTATTGAGATCTTTATAAACGGTGACGGTTGGAACATCAATGGTTTTACCATAAGGATATTCGAATCCACCGCGCCAGGTCATAGCTTCAGCGATTTCACGAACAGCATATACGATGCCGGCTTCGCGGAATGATTTTAGCTTGTATTGTTCACGTACTTTGTCCAAATCGTGGAATGCTTCGCGCATGCGAGATTCCAACCATTCGGCAACACGTTTTGCTGGCCATTTTTGATTTTCTAAGCCTTGGACTTTTTCAGCAGAAGATACACGTACACCACCGCCTGATGCATAGAAGTCAGGAATGACTTCAACGCCACGTGCGGAAAGTATCTCGTCAGCTTCTTCCGTGCAGGGACCATTCGCTAATTCAACGATAAATTTTGAAGTAATTTTGCGTGCCATTTCGGCATCAATTTTGTCTTCAAACGCTGCAGGAGCGAAGATGTCAGCCTTCAATGAAAGCAATTCGGCTTCTTCTGAGGTCAAATTATCTTTGTGAGGATAATCTGAAACCTTGCGAACTTTTGTGCCTTTTGTGTCATAGCAGAAAGCGTGCAAGTCAGCATATTCAAAGCCGGCTTTTTTGTAAATGACACCACTACGATCGGAAACGGAAACAATTTTGTGTCCGCGTTCGCTCATTAATTTCGCATAGAAGTCGCCGGCATTACCGAAGCCTTGAATTGCGATAGTTTGTGGTCCTCTCATTTGCAATTTTTTGATCATTTCTTCTGATGCATACACGGCACCAAGTGCGGTTGCATCGCCACGACCAAGTGATCCGCCAAGAACAAGAGGTTTACCTGTGAATTGCGCAGGAGCATGTTCACCTATCATTCTTTCGTATTCATCAAGGAACCAAGCCATTTCTGCACCACCGGTATTAACGTCAGGAGCCGGACCATCAACACGAGGGCCGATGTATGGGGCGATGACACGAATATAACCGCGGCAGAGACGCTCACGTTCTTTCATTGAAAGTGCGAATTTGTCTACACAAATACCGCCTTTACCACCACCGTGACGAATGTCTACGATAGTATTTTTCATTGACATCATGGCTGCGAGGAATTTTACTTCACTTTCGCAGACGGCCAAGTCAAAACGGGTACCGCCTTGTGTTGGACCGCGGGCATGATTGTGTTGGCAACGGAAAACCTTAAATGATTTGAATGAACCGTCATCCATTTCAATGGTTACTTCACCGCGAACTAAAAGTTCGGGAATTTGAAGCCGTTGATATATCACTGGATCAAGATTAAGAATTGAAGCTGACTTCTCGAGAAGCGCTAAATATTTGTCATAAGCTGTTCTTTTTGCAGCAGACATGATTATCTCCTTGGTTGCATGATTGAAAAAAATCCTTTTTCAATGTACTAAAACTCCATAATTTGCCTTGTTATTTAGACTTAATTTTTCTTAAAAAATCAATATAACGAGGAACTGCTTTTGGTATACCATATCATTAATATAAAGTAAAGCCCCCCGCGTGATTGTGGGAGGCTTCTAAAGAATACTCGGTTTTAGTGCAATAATCCTGCAATAAAGGGAAGAAGAATTGGCTTCAAATCAGTCTGTAATGCATAGAGAAGCAGGAGTCCAAAAATAAGTGTTTCGACTGAGATGAAAAACGAAACCATCTTCGGCATAAATTTATTTATAATCGAAAGAGTGATTTGTTCACCATCAAGGGGGATTCCAAAAAATCTCAAAGGAAGCATCATTGATACTCCGAAGAAATTTATGGAAAATGCTCCGGCAAAAAATAATGCTCCCGATAATTCGGAAATTTTCCCGGCGGTATGCACCAAACTTACCGTAGTAACTACCGTTGCATTTTGTGAAAAAAATAAAGAATAAAAAGCAAAGAGGAAAAGGAATACGGGAATGAGAGGAACAATATATGTATAAAATATTTTTCCTCCAAATTTTAATGCAATGAGAAGAACCGCCACAGTAAGACAGGAGATTATAAGTAGATGATTATTTGGATAACGAGTCATTCCATTTTCAATCATTACGATAAATCCAGAAATGATAAACAAAAAGTAACCAAAAATAATGCTAGCGATTGGACCGCTCACAAAGAAACGAGATTTTTCCCAGAAGGGAAGTCTTGTCATACCATCTTCATCGCAGGCGGTGAATGCACCGAAAGGACAAAGATAATACAGGACAAAATCCGTTCCTAACCATTTACCTTTCATTGGAAAAGTAATCTTTGGACCAAAAGGAAGACCGAAACCAATTTGTTTTACTGCGACTCCTGATCGTTTCATTGCAACGGCATGACCGAAACATTCATGCACAAAATAGGCAAGAATGATAAAAATTACACTGATAAATATAGACATGACCGCTCCATTTATTTCAAAAAACAAGGACTATTTGCCGTAATAGTAACATTATGATACAATTTGTCAATGACATCAGGTCTCATTCTTAAATCAAAATATCAACCGGCCGGCGATCAACCGAAGGCTATTACGTCGCTTGTGTCCGGACTGAAAAAGGGTATGCGCTCGCAGACTCTTCTTGGTGTTACCGGTTCGGGAAAAACTTTTACTGTTGCTAATGTCATAAATACGATTCAAAAACCAACACTTGTTATTGCTCACAATAAAACTCTTGCTGCTCAGCTTGCTCAGGAATACCAGGAATTCTTCCCTGATGCCGCCGTACATTATTTTGTTTCCTACTATGACTATTATCAACCGGAAGCATATATGCCGATAACTGATACGTTTATTGAAAAAGATGCCCAGATTAATGAAGAGATTGATCGACTTCGCCATGCTTCAACACAATCGCTCTTAACAAGAAAGGACGTGATTATTGTCGCTTCGGTTTCCTGTATTTATGGTTTGGGAAGCCCTGAAGAATACGAAAAGGAAAATTTGAAGCTTGCGGTCGGCGACAAATTTGAACGAAAGGAATTGCTCACTAGATTGATTGATATACATTATGAGCGAACAACCGGCGATTTGAATCCGGGGGAATTTCGTAGTATTGGCGGAAGAGTTGAAGTTATGCCGGTTTCAGAGCGTTTAGTTTTTAACATTCAGCTAGAAGGAAACGTCATTTCCGAAATACTAAAAATTGATCCGATTTCAGGAACCGTTATTTCACAACCAAATAATATTTTTCTTTTTCCTACAAAACATTTTCTTACTGAAGAAACTAAAACAAAGAAGGCGATTAAGGATATTCGTGCGGAACTGGAAGCTCAGTTAAAAATATTTGAGGCGGAAGGAAAACTTCTAGAAGCGGAACGTATTAAACGCCGAACGAATTACGACATGGCAATGATTCAAGAAATCGGATATTGTAGCGGTATTGAAAATTACTCGAGACATTTATCAGGAAAGAAGGAGGGTGAACCGCCGGAAACATTACTTTCCTATTTTCCACACAAAGAAGATGGAACTCCGGACTTTTTGACCATTATCGATGAATCTCATGTAACCCTATCGCAACTTCAGGGAATGTTTGCGGGTGATGCTTCACGTAAAAAAACATTGGTTGAATATGGATTTCGCTTGCCGAGCGCTAAGGATAACCGACCTCTAAAATATGACGAATTTAAAGAAAGAATTGGTCAGGTAATTTATACCTCGGCGACTCCAGGGACACAAGAAAGGGAAGAGAGCGAACAGATTGTTGAACAGGTTATTCGTCCGACAGGACTTATAGATCCGGAAGTAACACTTCGCCCAATTCTTCCTTCTGAAAAATACCCGGGACAAATTCAGGATTTTATCGCAGAAACTGTTGAGACAGTCCAAAAAGGCGGTCGCGTTATCGCTACAACACTCACCAAGAAAATGGCGGAGGATTTATCCGTTTATCTGAAAGAAAAAGGAATTAAATCAGAATATCTCCACAGCGATATAAAAACGATTGACCGTATTAAAATTTTAACGGAATTTCGACGAGGTACCTTCGACTGTTTGGTTGGAGTTAATCTTTTGCGCGAAGGATTGGATTTGCCGGAAGTCACATTCATTGGGATTTTAGATGCTGATAAAGAAGGTTTTTTGCGTTCCGAAACGTCCTTAATTCAGACAATCGGTCGTGCCGCGAGAAATGTTGAAGGGCGCGTCATTTTGTACGCCGATAAAATCACCGGTTCTATTGAACGTGCTGTTAGTGAAACTAATCGACGCCGGAAAATTCAAGTTGCCTATAATACAAAACACGGAATTACTCCTCAAACAATTATCAAACACATTCATGATATCACCGAGCATCTGGAAAGCGCCCACGAAAAAGCGGTAAATGCGAACCTACTTATCGACGGTGAAGTATTCGGGAAAGAGAAGGAAAAGCTTCTCAAGGTAAAACGAAGACAAATGGCCGCAGCCGTTCGTGAACTTGATTTTGAAACTGCCGCAATCCTCCGAGACGAAATTAAGATGATTGAAGGAAGGGAATAAAGAAATTGATCTTATTGCGCGAGAACAGAAATTAATATAATATATTCTCAGTCATTTATTTCAACATTAATGAGGTGTTCCTTATGAAGGGAAAAATATTACTATTTTGCCTGCTTATACTTTTTTCACTTTTTGGTTTTGTGTCAGCATCGAATTCGGCTCTAAATTTAAAAGTGGGTGATATTGTTCATTTTACGGCTGAAGCAAGGGCAGAATTTGGCTTAAACGGTTTTGCAAAAATTCAAAGAATTGAGAGAATCGATGTTTGCAATCCCGAAACAAAAATCTGTGCGTCTCCCGTTCTTGTCGTAGAGCAAGACGAAAATGAACTTCTCGTAAATTCAGATTGGGTGGAATAAAACATGATACCGTTCCGATACATTTCGGAGCGGTATTTTTTGTAAATAGTGGCTTGACAAAAGCTAAAAAATAACGTAAAATCTGCACATAGTACTTTGACAAATTCATCATATTTAGGAGATTAGAATGACTAATCATGGAGACGCAAAAAAACGTCTAAAAATAGAGATAAAAGGCACTGTTCAGGGGGTTGGATTTCGACCTTTTGTCTGGCGCTTAGCAAATGAACTTGACGTAAAAGGCTGGGTAGTAAATGGGGTGCGTGGTGTGGTTATCGAGGCGGAAGCTTCAGAATCGACACTTTTGGAATTTCTAAGAAGACTTTCCGATGATGCACCCGTAGTTTCGAGTATTGAATCGAAGAAACATTTGTTTCTCCAGGACACAGTTTCCTACGAAACTTTTGATATTCGTGAGAGTGATGATGTGGGAGAAAAAACAGCATTGGTACTTCCTGACTTGGCAACTTGTCCGGAATGTCAAAGTGAAATTTTCAATCAAAAAAATCGTCGCTTCCGATATCCATTCACGAATTGTACGAACTGCGGACCACGATATTCAATTATCGAAAATGTCCCGTATGATCGTCCAAATACAACAATGAAAGTTTTTCCAATGTGCCCCGATTGCAGGAAAGAATACAACGATCCTAGTAATCGTCGTTTCTATGCCCAACCGAATGCGTGTCCCGTTTGCGGACCTCATTTGGAATTATTGGATACTCTTGGATTATCTTTTGCCTCACACGATGACGCTTTGCAAGCTGCAGAAGATGTCATTCGAAGTGGTGGTACCGTTGCATTAAAAGGTTTGGGTGGTTTTCAATTACTCATTGACGCGACAGAAGAAACTGCGATTAAAAGATTAAGAGCAATGAAAGGCCGTCCGGGTGAAAAACCGTTCGCGGTTATGTATCCGAATCTTGAACTCATAAAAGCTCATTGCGAAGTCTCAGTCGAAGAGGAAAAAATTCTTACTTCAATCGAATCTCCAATCGTGCTTTTAAAAAGAAGAGAAAATCCGAGAGATATAGAGAAACTTCCGCATGAATCAATTGCTCCCGATAGTAAAATTATCGGAGTGATGCTTCCTTATACTCCACTACATCATTTACTGATGTCTGATTTAGGTTTTCCTGTTGTGGCTACCAGTGGTAACATTTCAGATGAACCAATCATCACGGAGAATAATGAAGCAGTAGAAAAACTTGCTCACATTGCGGATGTTTTCCTTGTTCATAATCGTGGAATTGTTCGTCATGTCGACGACTCAATCGCGAGAGTGATAGACGGAAGGCCAATCATTTTGAGACGGGCACGGGGTTATGCTCCATTGCCAATCACAATAAAAAACGCATCGGATAAAAGTCCTTGCGTGGTTGCCTTCGGGCCTGACCTTAAAAATACGGGTGCCGTTTTAATTGGCGATAAAGTGTTTATGACACAACATATCGGCGACATGGAAACAGTAGCTTCGGAAAAAGCATTAATTCGTTCAATCAAAGACATAATAGCTTTTAGGGATAAAAAACCCGAAGCCGTCGTCTGTGATTTACATCCCAACTATGAGTCAACAAAAATGGCGGAAACTTTTGCATCGGAATTAAATATTCCTTTGCATCGAATCCAACATCATAAAGCGCATATTTTATCCGCGATGACTGAAAATGGCATCATTGGTGAAAATGCACTCGGCGTGGCTTGGGATGGTACGGGTTATGGAGAAGACGATACAATATGGGGCGGAGAATTTTTCTGCGTCAATAAAACCGGATTGAAACGTCTTGCTCACTTTCGGACATTTGGATTGATTGGTGGCGACACAGCAGCTCGCGAGCCTAAACGCTCCGCGATTGCAATGCTATATGAAATTTTTGGGAATGAAATTTTTAATTCCGAGAGATATTCATCAGTCGTCGCACTTTCAGAAAATGAAAGAAAATTATTTCCAAAAATGCTTGAGAACAAGGTGAACGTTTTCACTACATCAAGCGCAGGCAGATTATTTGATGCCATCGCATCAATATTGGATATTTGTCACTCTTCGGATTACGAAGGGCATGCTGCGATATTACTCGAGCAAGCGATTGGAAAAACAGTTACCGATGAAAGCTACCAATTTCGATTTATGGAAAATGGCACGCTTGATTGGGAACCGATGATTCGTTCCATTTTGAACGACTTCGAAGAAGGAATTCCTCGTTCAGTTATGTCGGCAAAATTTCACAATACGCTTGCAAAGGCGATTGTAAAGATTGCTGAATTATCAGAGGAGAAAAAAGTGGTCTTATCCGGCGGATGTTTTCAAAATAAATATTTGTTGGAACGGGTCATGAAGGAATTTGAGGGAACTGAAATAGAGGTTTTTACTCAAAACAAATTACCGATGAATGACGGGGGAATTGCCCTTGGTCAAATCACCGCATTTCTTATGAACACAAAATAAACCTAAAGGAGGTGATAATTATGTGTTTAGGTGTACCCGGAAAAATTATTGAAATAACGGGGGTCGCACCATTTTGCACGGCCAAAGTTAGTTTTGGCGGGGCAGTTAAAAGCGGAATTTCGCTTATGGCTTGCCCGGATGCAAAAGTGGACGATTATTGTTTAACTCACGCAGGCAGTGCACTTTCCGTCATTGACGAAGAAGCAGCAAACGAAATACTAGAATGGCTTCGTTGCTATGCCAAATAAGAGGATTGGACCATGAAATATGTTACAGAATTCCGCGACAAGGAAGTTGCGGAGGGGGTGATTTTAGAAATCAATAAAGTGGTTGCCGAAATCAAAAAAAATCCCAGAATAAAATTGCCGATTCGTTTGATGGAAATCTGCGGAGGGCAAACACATTCAATTCTTCAGTATGGTATACATTCGGCGCTTCCTAAAGAAGTGGAATTCGTCCACGGACCGGGATGTCCCGTTTGTGTTACTCCAATCGAAACCATTAACCTTGCTTTGGAACTCGCAAAACAACCGAATGTGATTTTCACATCTTTCGGTGATATGTTGCGTGTTCCCGGTTCAGACGAAAATATGTTTGAAGCAAAAGCAAAGGGTGCTGATATCAGATGGGTGTACGCACCAAGTGAAGCCGTCGAAATTGCAAAACAAAATCCTGATAAAGAAGTAGTATTCTTTGCCATCGGATTTGAAACAACTACATGGCCTATTACTGAAGCCCTTTGTATTGCAGAAAGAGACAGTGTGAAAAACTTCTCGATTCTTCCAACAATGGTTCGCGTTCCTCCCGCACTTGAAGTAATTTTGAGTGATCCCGAATGTATTATCGACGGCATACTTGCCGCCGGTCACGTTTGCACGATTATGGGAACGGAAGAGTATGAACCACTTGTAGAAAAGTATAACGTGCCGATTGTTGTCACCGGATTTCAACCCATTGATATTCTAACCGGTGTGCTTCTAGCTCTACTACAAATTGAGGAAGGTCGTTCTGATGTTGAAAATGCTTATGGATGGGTAGCAAATAGTGCGGGAAGTACCGTCGCTAAATCTCTCATCAATAAATTCTTCAAAATAGTCGACAGAAAATGGCGCGGTATCGGATTGATACCGAATAGCGGTTTTGGACTTCGCGATGAATATCTCAAATATGATGCAGAAATAAAATGGAAAAACATACACGCCCGCAAGGAACCTGAACCCAATAAATATTGTGGTCTCGTTCTAACGGGGAAAATTAAACCTACAGAGTGTCCTTTCTACAAAAAGGAATGTTCGCAAGAACACCCAATTGGGGCACTTATGGTTTCCTCAGAGGGCGCGTGCGCGGCATACTTTTTGTACAACAAAGATACAGGAGAAAGTAAATGAGTAATTTCAATTTACAATGCCCTGTGATGGGGTACAAAGATACGGATGTCGTCACAATGGCCCACGGTTCGGGTGGAGAAAGCATGCAACGGCTTATTGGTGAAATGTATGCAAATGCTTTTCCCAAATTACAAAAAGATACCGATGCTGCTTGTTTACCTAATATCGGTGAAATGGCTTTTACCACAGATTCATTTGTGGTAGATCCAATTTTCTTTCCGGGTGGTGATATTGGTTCGCTTGCCGTACACGGTACGGTAAACGATATTGCGATGATGGGAGCTAGGCCAAAATTTATGAGTGTCGCGTTTATTATCGAGGAGGGCTTTCCTCTTAAAGATTTGAACACGATTGTTCATTCAATGGCAGACGCTGCAAAAAAAAGTAATATACAGATTGTAACCGGTGATACAAAAGTAGTCGGAAGAGGACAGGGAAACGGAATATATATTAATACTTCAGCTGTCGGTAATCTAATGATTCATGATTGTAACCAACCTCAATATGTCGACGTTGGAGATAAGATAATTGTTTCAGGCGATATTGGGCGTCATGGTATGGCCATAATGTCGGTTCGTAACGGTTTAGAGTTAGATCCACCCATACTTTCCGATTCAGCGCCGTTAAACGCAATGGTTCTATCGATTTTGAACGATGATGTTTACCCATCTTGTATGCGAGATGCGACACGAGGTGGAGTTGCTGCGGTTTTGAATGAAATCGCGCGAACCGCACAAGTTCATATACGCATAGAAGAAGAAAAAGTTCCCGTTGATGAAAATGTTCGCGGTCTTGCCGAAATTCTTGGTCTTGATCCGTTGCACATTGCAAACGAAGGAAGATTTGTTCTTTTTGTAAAAGCGGAAGACGCTCTACGTACGGTAAAAATTCTCCAAACTTTTGAAGGCGGAGAAAAAGCTGCGATTATCGGCGAAGTGGCCGGTAAAAATAAAAATGGTTTGGTTACGGCCAAAACTTTACTCGGCTCAGAAAAACCGATACATATGCCCGCAGGAGAAATCTTGCCAAGGATATGTTAAAATTTGTTCTTTAGTTATAATTCAAAAGGGTGACCGATGTCACCCTTTTTTTATTGGTACAATTGAGTCTGTAACTTATAGTAAATCTTCCGGATCTATCTTCACTTTGAAATATGGCGGTAATGAAATAATTTTTTGAACCAATTCTGCGTCAGGCCATTTTTCCGTAGCTGTTTTCATTATGGCGTTTACTTGAAATCGATCTTTAATTTTCGGAATAAAAGCGGGGAAAATTTTGACGCCGTAATTCTTAAAAACGCTTTCAATTAAGTTAGCTTTTTCCGCAACTTCTTGATCGGTTCCTTCAAAACGAATTTTAATGATCGTTGAATAAGGGGGATAAAAGAAGCGCATTCTTTCTTTTGTTTCATCCTTGTAAAATTCCATCAGATTTCCCTGCATAAGTGCTCGAAATATCTTTTCCTGAGGATATCTTGTTTGAACAATAAAAGTTTTTTCAGCTTTTGTTTTAACTTCAAGAAGTTTTCTGAGTATTTTTTCATTTGTTCGAAAGTCCGGAAGAGAAAAAAGTGAATCTACTGAAATGACGGCTGCTAGTGATACTTTGTCGATATAAGGCATCGCAAATTCCGTTCCGATAAGAATTGAGCCCCTTGAATTTTTAAAAGTGTTTGAGATTTCTGAACACTTCTTTTCGTTTTTTACCACATCTGAATTCAACTCGTGGATTGGAACTCCGGGAAACATCTCTTGAATTTCCACGGCCGCCTGTTCGACACCGACTCCAAGTGGCATTAATCTCCAACTGCTACAGATAGGGCACATTATATCAGTCTTTTTTCTCTCTTCGCATTTATGACAGATGAATATATTTCTCATTCCTTCACGATGAAGAACATAGGGAATCTGACACCTCTGGCACGTTAAAACATTTCCACAATCACGGCAGGCGGTAAGGGGAGCAAGTCCGCGTCGCACACCAAAGAGAAAGACATTGCCTCCCGCTGATAGAGTATCGGTGATTGAACGGCGAAGCGGCTCGGAAATAATTCTCCATGTTTTATCCGGAGAAGGTTCGCGTTTGTCTTTTCTTGTATCAATAACTTCTTGTTCCAATGTTGAGAGAAGTCGAAAACGTAACGGAATTATTGCGGAAAGTTTCTTTTCCTCATATCGCCAGAGTGTTTCAATTCTCAAAAATGAATCTCCAACGATAAATCGTGCTACCATTTTTTCCGCATATTTTTCGAGGAAGAAACGAAAATCAAAATAGGGTCTAGAAAATGTTTGGTAAGAATCACGACTTTCTTGTTCAATAATAAATGCGCCAAAATCGCATCTTGGAACGGATGCAAACATTGGCGTTCCTATAATAAGAACAGGGTGCGTCGTTTCCATTATTTTTTTCCACGTAGCGACCATTTCTTTCGGCGACAATTTTCCGTTCAAAATAAAAGTATATTGCTCAATTCCTCTTGAGAGTTCATGAGAAACCATCTCTGTGCTCATCGTCGTGGAACAGGAAAGAAATACAGATGAACCCCTCGCAAATTCTTCTCTAATTATTCCGCGATATACTGAAAATCGATCCTCATGACTCGCTTGAATTGCAAATTTATCAGCATGGAGAATTTTATCAGCATGATCTGAACGTTTTATGACAGTAGCATCGTCTTTAAGTAGAGGGGTGAGAATTCCTTTTGGTTTAAGATATTCATCAAAAATTCTTACCGGTACTAATCCTGAAATAACACCGCCAACGGTAGATGCATAAAATTTTGCCGTTTCATTTGCCGCCTCAATAAATTCCGGAAGTATAAAATTTCTTTCCGCAATCTTTTCAACGCGTTTCAATGTAAAACGCGAACTTTTTAGCCTTGATTTTGCTTCATTGGCATCTTCAAACGAAGTCACTAAGCCGGGGACTGATTTTCCCCGTAGAGGAATAACAACGAGAGAATTATTTTGTATGTCTTTTGAAGTATAGTAGGTCAAAACCTCCTTTAAAACTCCTTGTGTAATTGGGGAAGCATTAACTATCTTCATTTGTTATAAAACGTGTTTAATTCGAAAGACCCGAGATTCGATATAGTGAATCGTCGTCTTTTATGATGAGCGTATTGTTGGAGAGAACAAAAAGTGGGGAAATTCCTTTGTAAACCGGTTGGAAATTTCTTGGAGTTGTTGCCCCAGTTTCTACCGCAAAAATTCCGTCATTTACTGCGACGAGTAATACATCGGTTCTTCCGGGGAAAAAATCTGCGGAACGTGCGTTTGCGATACGGGTAGTTTCGAGTGGCTTCAATACATCTTGTCGGATTGTGATTGAATCAAAAAGTGCAAGAGTATCTTTGTATTCCGAACTCATTTCAATGACCCCATTTGAATAGGAATTTTTGACAATCTCAATAGGTTTTATGTCTTTTTGAACAAGAAGGGGATTAAGAGTAATTTCTTGTTTTGCTCCTAAATCAATATTCTTTTCCCAAGGCCAAGAATTTCCGCGTGAAATGATAACAGAATGATTTCCTTCAAAATAATTATAAGACATTTTTTCACCTGACCCCTGCGAGTGTCCGGCGATTCTTCCGTCAATATATACTTCCGTTCCATACGACGGTGAAATGAGAGATATGGTTCCTGTGGTTTCCTTTGACCATATACCATAGGCGATTGCCAGCATAACGGCAAAAATTACTGTGATAATAACCTGCGGCGGAATTTGTTCCTTAACAATATTTTTGAGTGTCATCTTCATAATGACATTATAATACAGGAAAAGAGTATAAATTGTAAATTGACAACCGTATTCTATTGTTATGAGATAAATAAACGCCTTTTTTTAAAATAGAAAAAGCCGCCACCGATATTATCAGTGACGACGGTATTCTTTACTTATTTCTTTAGGTGATGATAAACATTTATCCCCAAGACATTTAATGCTGCGCATATAAACATAATCGGATAAAACGCTATGATTTTTACTATTTTTTTCGCACAATATTTCATGTATGCTCTCCTTTGTAAAATATGGCTATAAAAGCCGGAACCTTAGCTGAAGAAATTGTGCCATATAATATAAAATTTTGCAAGCTCTCGGTAAATCTTGAAAAGATTTAAGAAATAAAAAAAGCGTCTGATATTCAAACGCTTTTTTATACATAACAATTAAAATTTATGATTCATCCTCATCCTTATCGAAACATAAACTGACTTTTCCAAAAAGGTCTTCAGCTCTATTGTAAAGGGAAATTAATTTATGTTTAGCTTCCGAATCAGAAAAATTTTCATTTTCGATGTCAGCAAAATCCTTTTTTATTCCGGCTAATTCCATTTCAAAGGCATTTTTAACATCCGGGTCGGTAATGTCGGAAATCATTGACTCTGAACTGGGCACCCACTGTTTTGTAATAAGTTTTATATAAATTTTCGGATCTATTTTTTCCACATCCGCTTCTTCATGATTTGCCGATTTCTGCACTGGATTTGATAGATCTTTCAAATACAAACTAACTTTTCCAACAAGCCGTTCAGCTCTATTGTAAAGGGAGATTAATTTATGATTAGCTTCCGAATCAGAAAAATTTTGGTTTTCGATGTCAGCAAAATCCTTTTTTATTCCGGCTAATTCCATTTCAAAGGCATTTTTAACATCCGGATCAGATATGTCGCAAATCATTGATTCTGAACTAGGAATCCATTGTTTTGTGACAAGGTTTATATAAATTTTCGGATCTATTTTTTCCACATCAGGCTCTCTATGTCCAGCCGATTCCGGCATTGGATATATATTTTCTTCCATATAAAAAAATTTTATAAATGATTTTTTATTAATAAAAATCTCCTTAAATAAAAGTATAGCACAGGCGATTAAATTTTCACAGTTGTCACTTGTTTTTTAAGAGGAAAAAGGTATAATACTGGTACTATGAATGATGAAAAAGAATATTTAAGTCAAGAGAAGTTCGACGAGCTTAAAAACGAGCTCGAATACTTGCGTTCAATCGGTCGAAAAAAAGTTCTGACCGACCTTGAATACGCTAAATCCTTAGGCGATCTTTCCGAAAACGCCGAATACCATGAAGCTCGCAGTAAACAAGCTGAGCTTGAAGATCGTGTTGCCGTTTTGGAAACCCTTCTCAAATCAGCAGTAATTGTTTCGCATCATGATGCCGATACCGTCTCGATGGGGTCTATAGTCACCGTTAAAAAAAGTGGCGAGAAAGAAGATTTAAAACTTGAGATTGTAGGTACGGAAGAGGCTGATCTTTCAAAAGGGAAGCTCTCCAATAAATCTCCTCTCGGACAAGCCATAATGGGAAAAAAGAAGGGTGAAATCGCTATTATGAAAAAACCGAACGGCGAAGAAACTTCCTTTACTATAACCAGTGTTCGATAAGATTACTTCGTAATCAACTATTTCAATGTCTTCATTTTTAGACGAGGTTCGCGATGAGAGAATAAAGAAAATCGATATTCTTAAAAAAGATGGCATCAAGTCATATCCCGTTTCAAACAATCGGGATGTTTCTGTTGCTTCCGTTCTTGAGAAGTTTGATGAACTTTCAGAATCGCAAAAAAAAGTTACACTTGCCGGACGCATCATGGCTCTCCGGGGTCAGGGTGGGCTTCTATTTTTTAATCTGGATGACGGTACCGGGAAGTTTCAGGGATTATTAAAGAAAGATGACATGGACGAAATCCTTTTTTCTTCTTTTATTGAGATTGTCGATATCGGAGATTTTGTCGAAGTTTCCGGAACTCTGTTCGTAACCAAACGCGGAGAAAAATCTCTTAAGGTTGAAGGTTGGCACATGCTCTCAAAATGTCTAAGACCGCTCCCTGATAAATGGAACGGGTTGCAAGATATTGAAGAACGATTCCGAAAACGTTATCTTGATATTCTCATGTCAGAAGAGGTGAAACAAAGATTTGTCTTGCGTTCAAAATTCGTTGCTCTCTTAAGGAGATATCTTGATTCTGAGGAATTTCTGGAAGTTGAAACACCGATTCTTCAAACTATTGCCGGTGGTGCTACAGCCAAACCCTTCCAGACGCATCATCAGGCTCTTGATATGGCGTTATTTCTCCGCATAGCACCGGAACTCTATCTCAAAGAATTATTGGTCGCCGGGATGCCTAAAGTCTATGAAATAGGACGTCTCTTTAGAAATGAAGGAATCGACGTGACCCATAATCCGGAATTTACCACCGTAGAATTTTACGAAGCGTACGCTGAAGCCTCAAAGCACATGGCATTTCTTGAAAAGATGATTCGTTCAATCATCCTTGAAGTCACCGGATCAACAACCGTACTTTTTGATGAAAATGAAATTGATTTTGGAAAGAGCTTCGAGGTCGCTTCATTTTTTGACCTCATTGAAAAATACTCCGGAATTAAAGAACCCTTGAAACTTTCATACGAAGAACTTATTGAGGAAGCCAAAAAATTAAAAATTGAAATAAAGAAAGGTGAGGGAAGTGAAAAGATTTATGATGCCATTTATAAAAAATGTGTACGAGGAAAACTCATTCAGCCGACATTCATAAAAGACTACACTGTCGCATTTTCTCCATTGGCAAAGAAACAAGAATTACATCCTGAGTTTATCGAGCGATATCAATTAGTTATCGCAGGGTTCGAAGTAGTTAACGGATTTTCGGAATTAAACGACCCACTCGACCAGCGTGAAAGATTTATTGATCAGGAGTCCAAGAGAGGCGAAGGGGACGAGGAGGCACAGCCGAAAGATGAAGAATATATTGAAGCCATGGAATACGGTATGCCACCGGCAGGAGGAGTCGGAATGTCTATAGACCGAATGATTATGATTCTTACAAATACAAAAAATATTAGAGAAGTCATATTATTCCCGACGCTAAGACCAAGACAATAAAAAGAAAACACCCCGAAAAAATACGGGGTGTTTTTTTATCCTAGAAATATAAAATTCTTATAGATATTATAGAAGTTAGGATTCGTAAACTATTGACAAATCATGATTTTTAGTATATGATGTGTTTATACTTATTAGGGGATATTGAAATGAAAAGAGAAAAGATTCACCACGAAGAAGGCCGTATAAAACCGAGAATTCCGGAAGATGGAAGAAAAAGAATAGTTGGCGGTGGTGTTCACAAAGATAAAAAAGTATACGACAGAAAACGTGATAAAAAAAGAGATGAAGAGGTCTAGGATTGACCTCTTTTTTTATTTTTACGCCAAGTGTGTTACTATATGAATTATGTTTGATATTGTAACTATAGTAAAAACTGCCGGATATTTTGGTATTGCAGCAATCATCTTTTCGGAGTCCGGACTTCTTGTCGGTTTTTTTCTTCCCGGAGACAGTCTGCTTTTTACCGCGGGGGTTATGGCAGCTGCCGGTATACTCAATATTTGGGTGCTCATACCTTTGGTATTTCTTTCTGCTGTGATAGGTGATAACGTCGGCTTTTATATTGGTGAAAAAGCGGGGGAGAAACTTTTTGACAGAGAGGAATCTATTCTCTTCAAAAAATCAAATGTTTTAAAAGCAAAAGCTTTTTTTGAAAAACACGGAAATCGTTCGGTAATCCTCGCTCGTTTTATTCCCGTAGTAAGGACTTTTGTACCGATGTTCGCAGGTATCGGACAAATGAATCATTCTAAATTCTTTTTCTCAAACATCATAGGAGCTTCGCTTTGGGCAGCAGGACTCTCCTTTTTGGGTTACCTACTTGGATCAACGATAACGGATATAGACCGATACCTGCTTCCGATTATTGCGGTAATAATTGTTATTTCAGTTTTGCCCGTTATTAAGATGTGGTTTTCAAAAAAATAATACATCTTCTCATATATCGTATCGGCATTAAAAAACATCCGTCTTCGTGGCGGATGTTTTTATCTATGACGGCGACGCAAAAGGAATCGGTCACGGATAAATTTCGGGACCTCCCAAAATTTTCCGCTACCCCGTCTTGCTTGCCCTTGCGAGGGCATGGCTCCGACCTTCGATTCCTCACGCAAGTGAAGCAGTTCACTTGCTTAGCTCCCGCAATATTGTTTTCCTGCAAGCTCGATTGTCAGGCAAAAAAATAACCCTGCCGATTACAGGGAGTATTTCTGCGGGAGCTAGAGGAATCGAACCCCTGATAGTGGTTTTGGAGACCACTGTTATACCATTTAACTAAGCTCCCAATGAAAAAAGTTTACCATAAAAAAGATTTGAACGCCATATCGATACCCGGATTTCATTTTCAGTAGTAATAAAAAATCCACCATTTTTTTGGTGGGTTTTTTGAAGAGATTATTTTTTTGCTTCTTTGTGAGCGGTATGCTTTCGGCAAACAGAACAATGCTTGTTTGGGGTAAGCTTTTTCTCGGCACTCTTTTTATTTCGGGTCGTCATGTAATTGACGTTCTTGCATTTTCCGCAAGCGAGTTTTACCAGGTGATTTTGTGACATAATGATTTTTCTTGTTTTCTTAACGTAATGTGGAGTGTACTATAAATCAACAAATAAATCAAGGGGAAATGTGGTTTCCGAAATATCCCCATAAATAAAGCAATTTTATAAAAAAAGACCCACCAAATCGGGGGTCTCGGTTTCGGTAATAATAAGACAGAATTGGTTTCTCGTTTAAGGCTATAGATAAGGGAATCGTTCGGTTACTATTTCATTAATACGTATTTTTGCCAATACTCGGTCTTGTTTATTGCCGACAATCTTTTTTGATGCAGGTTTTTTTGGTTCTCTTCTTAACACTTGTTTTGCCATTCTTAACCACCTGTTTTTTGTTGTACAAATCGAGGAGAAATTCCTCAATCGATATCATTACACATATTTTAGAATAAAGCAAGCCTTTTGCAAGATATTTCTATTTCAGCAATTTTGACTTCATTTTTCGCGAATAGATAATAATCGCAACAACAATAGTATGAAGAATGACGCCAAGTATCGGATAGATAAAAGACTCAATTTGACCATTCCACCGTAAGGATACGGTTACTAAGAGCATAACAAACGAGAGTGTGAAAATGATCCAAGCCGTGAGATTTTCATTGGACGGGGTTTTCCACGCATTTTGATAGGTCGGCACAAAAGCTATGATTGTTGCAAACTGAACAATAACATTAGCGCAAAGAGATGATTTGAATATGTACCATGCAACGAGCGATGTCAAAACTATTCCCAATGTACACCTTTCATATGAAGTAATCGGTTTGCAGTTTTTCTTTGCAATCGCAATGATTAAAGTCACGATGCAAAAAAATGAAGATACGACAGATAAACTAATCTTCATAATATCGCCGGTTACGGCAAAGTAACTTGCGAGATTGATAGTACTTGTCATTGTCCAGAGTGACCATGAAATTACGTTTGGTTTGCATCTCCCGAGAAATATTTCTTTGTCATACAGGACGTAGCCAAGAAACATAAATACTCCCGCAAGAATCGAAAATATTTTTGAAATATCCATAACACAGACCTCCTTCTTCCGGTGTTAAATAACTTTTTTGCGTAGGCAAATCTACCCCCGTTCTATCAAACGAATTGTGTTTTGTCAATTATTGTAATTTCAGAAATGAAAGAAAAAACTTTAAATAAAAAGACTTTCGATAACTTCCTTCACGTCAGCGCCTTCAGCTTGGCCTTTTAATTCTTTCATTACTGCGCCCATGAAAACTCCCATTTTAGATTTATCTAAAACACCGAGTTCTGCTTTTTTAGCGAGAGCAATTTTCAATATCTCATCTTTGCTCATCATCTTAGGAAGAAAGGTCTCGATTATAGCCAGTTCGGCACGTTCCTTATCTGCGAGTTCCTTTCGGCCGCCGGCTTCAAATTGAGTAATGGAATCTTTTCGCTGATTCGCTGCACGCTTAATCACTTTTAGGGCATCTTCATCAGGAAGGGAATCTTGGGGAGTGCGTTTTGTTGCGACGAGTTCATTAGTGAAAGCGGAAAGAAGCCCGCGCATTGTTTCAAGTCTGAGTGCCTCTCTGGCTAACATTGCTTTTTTAATTTCATCTCGAATTTGTTGTTGTATCGTCATAAAATAATGTGTTTTTTATTATGTAAATATTATAACAGAGAGTAGAACATTTGAAAACGGCAGGAAAGTTTTACACTATTCAAGATTATAGCATATATGGTATAATCTATTAGTATTAGATAATATCTATTTGCTATGAAAAAAAACAAAAACGCAGATATCGCAGTTGAAAACTATATCGGAATAATCGGCGGATTGATATCTAAACTTCGACTTGAAGTCGGGATGACACAACAGGAGCTTGCGGAAAAAATCGGTTCAACACAAAGTGCGATAGCGAGGATTGAACGAGGTGAACAAAATATCTCTACGGAAATGGTAGCGAAGATTGAGAACGCTCTTAATAGAAATATAGTTCAGATAGCGAATGGTTCAATAAATATTCGTATAGAAGGAGGGAGAAAACTTTCCGGAAAGATTGCTACAAAAACATCAAAAAATGGAGCAATGGGTCTTCTTGCTGCATCGCTTCTCAATAAAGATAAGACCACGTTGAAAAATGTCCCGAAAATTGAGGAGGTAAACAGAATGGTGGAAGTTCTTCAATCAATCGGGGTATCGGTAAAATGGCAGGGAAGTGATCTCGAAATAAAACCACCGGAGAAATTTAATCTTGATGCGATAGACGTTGTTGCTGCACAAAAAACGAGAAGTATCGTAATGCTTATCGGTTCACTCATTCATCATTTCAAATCCTTTAAACTCCCTCAGCCGGGCGGTTGTAAATTAGGTTCTCGTACCGTAAAGCCACATCTTTTTGCTCTGGAAAATTTCGGCGTTCATGTCGCAACGAAAGAAAAATATTATGAGGTGACGAGTCCAAAACTTCACCCGAGCGAAATTATCCTTTACGAGTCCGGCGATACCGTCACGGAAAATACAATTATTGCTGCCGCACTCATTCCGGGAACTACCGTTATTAAATATGCTTCGTCAAATTACATGGGGCAGGAGGTTTGTTTTTTTCTGGAGAAATGCGGTGTAAAAATTGAGGGAATTGGTACGACGACGATAACCGTTCACGGTGTTAAAGAAATAAATACCCCGGTAACATATTTTCTATCAGAGGATCCGATTGAATCAATGTTCTTTATTGCAACAGCAATAGTGACAAAATCTTCGTTAATCATTGAACGTTGCCCGATTGATTTTCTTGAATTGGAACTCTACAAACTTGAAAAAATGGGTTTCAAATATAAAATTTTAAAACGTTATAAAGCTCTTAACGGAAAAACAAATTTGGTGGATATCCAAACGTTTCCTTCTAACCTTATTGCACTCGAAGAAAAAATAGATGCCCGACCATATCCCGGATTAAACATTGATAATCTTCCGTTCTTTGCCGTCATCGCCACACAGGCAAAAGGCCAAACCCTTATACATGATTGGGTTTATGAAAAAAGAGCCATTCATACGAAGGATATTGATAAACTTGGCGCCGATACGGTATTAGCAGATCCTCACCGACTCTATATTACGGGGCCGACAAAGCTTCGCCCTGCGGAGGTTATTTGTCCACCGGCACTTCGTCCTGCCGCTATTCTTCTTATTGGAATGCTCGCAGCCGAAGGTGTTTCCGTATTGCGAAATATTTATTCTATCAATCGTGGTTACGAAGATCTTATTGTACGATTAAATACTCTTGGGGCTAGAGTTTCTATTCTCCGCGAATTCTAAATTATTATTTTATTATTAGTGAAATAATATTGTAGAAGTTTCTCTCTAGTTATCCACAAGTGATAATCTCTTTTGTGATGAATGTGATATTATGGAGTAAAGATCTACGAGAAATAATTCTCCTATTAATTATGATAAACAACGAACTTTTAAACTTTATAAAAGAGCGGGTTTCCCAGGGGACAACCAAGGAACAGATTTCTGATATGCTCGTTACTCATGGAGGTTGGGACGCTAAAGATGTTGATGAAGCATTCGATACTATCGGCCTCTTAGGTTCTTCGATGCCTTCCATTGTGAGTTCAATGACAAAAATGGCGGATGTGGCAAAAATTTCGACCATTCAAACCCCGGTAGAAGAAAAACCTGTAAACCCAGTCCGTCCTATTAGTATAGGTTTTGATGCGAACACTAAATCGTTAGCATCTAATTTAAACGTCACAAACCCTGTTCATGTATCTCAACCGATTTCTACTCCTGTCACAATAGTAAGTCCAATTGAAACACCAATTACTGCGAAGCCCGTTACATCGCCGATAGTTACCAGCCCTCTTACCGCTCCTGCACCGACAATAACCGCCACTCCGGCAGTTGCTGTTTTGCCAATCGTCGAACAACACGAACAAACCCCAATCGCGGTTACTCATATTTCTAAACCGACTGAACCGGTAGTTTCAAATATTTCGTTCAATTCGGAGAAAGTTTCTGATGTCTCTGAGCCCGAGATGTTCACACAAAAAACACTTGAACCGACCATTCAAACATCACCAATCACCACAGAAAAACCTCGAATTATTCCATCAGCCTCACCTGTAATTTCACCGACAGACAACGAAAGAAAACCGTCTGCTTCACTAAACACGGGCGTCATTTCAGGGGATACATCACTTGCTGAAATGAGGGCACGCTTTGCTGCAGGTGCCTCAGTAACACCAGTAACACCTCCAGTAGAAACCTTTCCAAAACAACCGGCTGTTACTTCTTCAATTCAAACCCCGAACGTCGTTAAGACCTCACCTTTTCAAGAAGTAGCCCCCACTCCAAGTGTGTATCCGGTGTCTCAAAACCCAAACCTTTCCCCTCATACACAATCCGGAATGATTCCGACCATGAACGCTCAACAATCTTCTCCGTTTTCAACCTCTGCAGTAAAGCCAATTCAACGCTCCGAACCGGCCACTTTTGCCCCGATGCCCGCTCGAAAATTATCCAATGCCGTCATTTCAAATCAGCCAATGTCGACAGCCTCACGAAAAAATTCCCCTCCAGCAAAAGGAAGAAAATTACTGGCATTCATTATGTTTCTCATTGGTTTAGTTCTTGGCGCAGTAGCGATGCACGCTTATATAAATGAATATTTTGATCCTGTTATTAACTGGGCGCAAAATAATGTCCCCGGACTACAGAGTCCAACAAGCTAATTTAATTACAAAACCCCCGGAGACAGGGGGTTTGTTTTTTTATTGACAAATAAACAAAAATTCTGTTTACTTATACACAGGTTTGTTATTTTATAATAATAATTGAATAGGGAGGTTTTTGTGGCTAAGCTTTGGAAGACGGGCGGACCATACTCAGATTTCTTTTTCTCATTTGAAAAGGAGGAGAAACAGGCGATTCTCTATATTCGTAATATTGATAGGAAACAATTTATTCGAACTCAACCTGAACTTTTCTCATTTGACTGTTTTTCACTTAAAAATATAAACGAAACGAAGTGCGATGAAAATCGTTTATGGTTCAATCCTAATCTGAAAAAGGGAAATGCGGGGGTTCTTATTCTTGTTACTTCAAACACAAGAAAGGAGCTAATTGATATTCCGGAAAGATTTTTTCATTCCAAGAATGCGCAGGTTTCAAAAAGGGTATATTTACAAGAGGAAGATCTTTTTGATTATTCTTCTCGAGAAGTACAAGGCGTCGTTTCTCAAATAAATAATACACTTTCAGTCGAGAAAAAAGGCAATCCATATTTTCAAGCGCTCTCAGCACTTCAGTGGTCAAATTGGAATATAAAATATTGCCGCGCAACAAAAGAGATGGTAAAAAAACTGGAGAAATCACTTTACCAATATCCAAATCATGATATTTATTCTCTTCTTCTTGAAACGTTTACCTCAAATGAACTTCCCGGAAACATGAGCGAGATTAAAAAAATTGCATCTGATATAATCGTTCCCGGATATATGACAAAAAATTTTCAGAAGGCATGCTATATTCTCAATGAATTTGATAGAAAACATCCGTTTTTTTTGGAGCGATGGCCGTTCGAAAATTATCTCTCAGCAAGTAATACCATTCGCAATCGATTAGGAAAATGTGATTGTATAACCCATGTATTTATCGCTCTTTGCAGAGCTATGGGAATTCCGGCAATTAAAATTCTCGGACAATTACATCCCGAAGGATGGCATGCATGGGCGTCAATATATCTTCATCCTTTTGGGTGGATTGATGTTGACCCGACGAATAGTTCACGCTTTGAAAAATTTAATCATCGAAGTCATCTTTATCACATACTCGGCCCGCAATTCAAAGGAGAAGTTGATTTTTTACCTCTTGATGAACCGATAACCGACGAGATGATTCATTCATGCAAAAAATTCTATGAGCAATCATCCGTGAATCCTTCACTCTATTCATTATTATCATCTATAGAAAAATAGACGACACAGGCCAAATTTATTGGCCTGTTTTTTTATTGACAATATTTATTATTTTAGGTACGATTGCCTGTGTCACTCCGCGGCACAAACATGTCTGCGGATTTTGTTTTTTGAAAATACACTCAATAAATTCCAATAGAGGAGTAGTAAATATGAAAGAAATTCATGTCCCGAAATTTATAAATAAAATAGAATCAAAATTGGATCGCACTGTGAAATATGTCTTTTCCTCCCCTGAAATTATAGAATGCAGTTATATTGATAAACAGGATGGAAAAGATATTCTTTGCGTACCAACGCAAACATCCTGTAACCTCGGTTGTAAATTTTGTTTTCTCTCCGACTACAAAATGAAAGTGAGAAATTTAACCGCGGATGAAATTGTCCAATCTATCGACTATACGATAAAAGATATGGAACTTCCGAAAAAGAACGTTGTTTTACTCATTTCATTTATGGGTTGTGGCGAACCTTTGCTCAATCTGAAAAACGTTATTTCTGCAATGATAATCCTTCGTAAAAAATATCAAAAGAAATATTGTATCGTAAGATTTGCCGTCGCAACACTCGTCCCAAAGATTTTGCCGTTCAAACGACTTACTGAACAGGTGATTAAAAATAATCTTCAAGTTAAGGTTCATTTGTCGCTTCATTCTCCTTTTCAGGATATTCGGGAAAAGCTTATGCCTGGCGCCTTCCATATTTGGGATAGCTTGTGGTGGCTCGAACAATATATCGAAAGAACGGGGAACTCGGCCGAAATTCATTATTCCATGATTGATGGAGTAAATGATAAGGAAAACGATTTAAAACAACTCATTCAGCTGTTCGGAACAAAAAAGATACCCATAAAATTTCTTGCATATAATGAAAAACCTTCGATTGAATTAAAACAATCGAAACGTGTAGAATATTTTCGAGAAGAACTTTCGAAGTATGGAATTGTGACTGAATATTATGTACCGCCCGGTCGTGATATCGGGAGCAGTTGCGGTCAATTCCTCATGGAATATTATTTACAGTATAATAAGAAAAGGATAGTTAGTTAATCATTTAACCCCCGAAATATTCGGGGGTTTTTATTATATTTTGTCAATTTGCACCATTTGAATATTTCGTCTATTATTAATTCACATATGGGATTCTTCACTAAAAAACTCGGCATCGACTTAGGGACGGCAAATACATTAGTATACGTTCCCGGAAAAGGTATCGTATTGAACGAACCTTCTGTTGTGGCTGTTTCTCCTCACGATAACAAAATTCTTGCCGTTGGTTTAGATGCCAAGCAAATGATAGGACGTACTCCTGATGATATAACCGCCTATCGGCCTATGCGCGATGGCGTTATCGCCGATTATCGTGTCACCGAGGCAATGCTTCGTTATTTTATCAACAAAGCTCTCGGGAAATGGAGTCTCTTCAAGCCGGAAGTCATGATTTCTGTCCCCGCCGGTGTTACCTCAACAGAACGAAGAGCGGTCGTCGAAGCTGCGGTTCGAGCCGGAGCAAAAAACGCTTATGTCGTAAAGGAACCCATCCTTGCTGCCATTGGAGCCGGAATTCCCATTCACGAACCGTGTGGCCATATGGTTGTTGATATCGGAGGAGGTACCACCGATGTCGCCGTTATTTCGCTCGGAGGTATTGTCGCTTCTAAATCTGTGAAATGCGCCGGAGACAAAATTGACCGCGCCATTGCCGATTATATAAAAAAAGTTTTTAACCTCGCCATCGGAGACAAGACGGCCGAAACCATCAAAATAAAAATTGGATCAGCTATTCCTTTAGAAGAAGAAATCGCTCTTATTATTAAAGGCCGAGATTTTATTTCCGGACTTCCGCGCTCTGCAAATATCAGCACGAATGAAATCGTAAAAGCGATACAAATGGAACTCATCGAAATCGTCAAGACAATTAAAGACGTACTCCAGGATACTCCACCCGAACTTTCCGCAGATATTATTGACCAGGGGATTATTATGACAGGCGGTTCTTCCATGCTCCGAAATCTTCCGGAATTAGTTTTCCGAAAAACAGGAGTTAAGGCTCGCCTCGCCGAAGATGCGCTTTATTGCGTCTCAAAAGGCACCGGAATCACTCTGGAACACCTAGATACTTATAAGAAAAGTATCATCGCAAAGAAATAAGCAGGCCATGAGCTTTTAAGTGTAAGCTTTTAGGATTGCTCATCTCATTATGAATTCAAATTGGAAACAAAAAATAGGGAATAGGGAGAACGGGCTTTCTCACCACGCTTTTCTTTTGGAGGGGGAAATTTCTTCAAATGTATTGGAATTGCGCAATTTTCTGGAAAGTGAAATGGAAATCGTCACTACTGCGAATCCCGATTATTTCCAGTTAGTCTTAGAAACATTTGGTATTGATGATGCGAGAGATTTAAAAGAAACACAATCGCGCCACTCATTCAAGGAGAACGGGAAAAAAATATTTATTATCGGTGCAAATATTTTTACCGTTGAAGCACAGAATTCTTTGCTTAAAGTTTTCGAGGAACCGACCGAAGGAACACATTTTTTTGTATTAACGCCATCATCACAATTTTTTCTTCCAACACTTCTTTCGCGCGTTGTTTGTATCTATAATGAAGGGGGTTCCAACAACGAAGAGGTTACAGAATTTCTCAAAAAATCCTATCTCGAGCGCTTGTTATTTGTTGTGGAACTTAAAGATGACCACGCTCATGCAAAACGTTTTATTGAAGACGTAACGAAATATTTTTACGAAAAATACCCCGCAGAAAAACGTTCAAAAGAAATATCAAAAACCCTTGAATTACTTATCGATTATCGATCCTATGCCAACGGAAAGGCACCATCTCTAAAAAATATGCTTGAACATATAGCTCTCGTTGCCCCCGCACAATAAAAAAGAATGCTTCTTTTTTTTCATTTTTTTTGATATACTTTATACATAATAAATTAATTAACTTTTTATGGCATACGACTTCACCGCATTTAAAAAAGGACTTCTCACTGTTGAAGAATGGTTGAGTAATGAATATTTAACGGTGAGAACCGGCCGAGCAACCCCGGCTATTTTGGATAGCGTATGGCTCGAATCATACGGAGCGAGAACTCCGATAAAACACGTCGCCAGTATTTCCATCGAGGACGCAAGGACAATTCGTGTTTCTCCCTGGGATAAAGCACAAATAAAAGCCATTGAAAAAGCTATTGCGGAAGCTAATCTCGGACTTGGCACTTCTTCAGATTCTCAAGGGGTGAGAGTATTCTTCCCCGAATTAACGGCCGAGCGACGCACGGCATTAATGAAAGTTGTTCGCGAGAAACTTGAACACGCACGTGTTTCAGTGAGATCTGAAAGAGATGAAATTTGGAGTGATCTTCAAGAGAAAGAAAGAGACGGTGAAATAGCTGAGGATGAAAAATTCCGATTGAAGGAAGAAATGCAGAAATTTGTTGATTCAACAAACTCCAAACTCGAAGAAATGTCCATCAGAAAAGAAAAAGAAATTTCCGAATAATAACCTATGAACATTATCATTTTCATCGTTATTCTTGCGATTCTCATTCTCGCACATGAATTCGGTCATTTTATTGTGGCTAAAAAAAGCGGAATTCGCGTTGATGAATTTGGCATCGGCTTTCCTCCAAAAATCTGGGGTAAAAAATTTGGCGAAACTGAATATACTATAAATGCTCTTCCTTTCGGTGGATTTGTAAAAATATTCGGAGAAACCCCGGATGAAGAATCTATTTCCGGAAGTACTTCTTCCAGAAGCTTTGTAAATCAACCGAAATTAATTCAGGTTGCCGTACTTTCCGCCGGTGTATTTTTCAATTTATTGTTGGCGTGGTTCTTGCTTTCATCATCTCTCATGCTTGGAACTACGTTTTCGTCTTCGTCTCCATTACCAAATGGTGTTTGGACGGAGAAGCCGGTACTGACGATTATTGAAGTTTTAAAAAAATCACCCGCTGAAAAAAGTGGGATAAATATCGGAGATAAAATTATTTCTTATTCTGAGTCTACCGATTTATCTGTCAGTACAAATTCAACACCTGAACAATTTCAGAATTTCATTGCTACTCACGGTACTCATCCCGTTTCTATACTCGTAGATAGGGGAGGATCAAAAAAAACAATAACAATGACTCCTGTTGTAGGTGTTACCGGCAATAAACCTGCAATCGGCATTGGAATGGATATGGTCGGAACAATGAGACTTCCATTTACGCTCGCCGTTGTAGAAGGGGCAAAATTCACTGCGCTTTATACTTCTGAAACTTTTAAGGGCATCATGGGTCTGCTTTCCGCCTCGGTTCGTGGAAAAGCAAACATGTCGGAGGTATCGGGCCCCGTCGGTATTGTGAAGATTGTCGGAGAAGCGAGCAAGCTCGGTTTCGAACGCCTTTTAACTTTGACGGCGATTATTTCTATCAATCTTGCCGTGGTAAATATTTTACCAATCCCGGCCCTTGATGGTGGTCGCGTTTTCTTTGTTCTTATCGAAGCGGTAAAGCGTTCACCAATCAAACCGAAGTTTGCGAATGCGGTAAATACCATTGGATTCTTCGTTCTTATTGCTCTCATTATTATTATCACCTTCAGTGATATCTGGAAGATCATCGTAGGTTAGCATATTATAAAAAATCACAGAGCCAAGGCTCTGTGATTTTGTTTTGCACGATTATGAAAATAATTTCATAAAAGGATAGGCAATAATAAATGTTAGTGCGGCCCCGAAAAGCATAATCGAAAGAAGAAGAGCAACAACCAAAAGTATGAAAAGATTAAAGATTACCTTAAAACCCCAAAATACATTCATTATGAATATGTAATCATTGCGAGATACCTTATTAGGCAAGGAATCTCGATAACAATCATCATATTCGTCCTGATTAAAATTCGGGTCATTGCGTCTCAAATTTCTTCGGTCACTAATAGTTGCAATCGGCCAGAAAACATACATTTTCCAATCAGGTTTATCGGTCCTTGAATGAAAAGTGTCATACATATAATTGGAAATTGGCCTTCCAACATAAAAATAACAAAACACTAAAACAAAAATTCCAACTCCGGATAAAATATTCATGGGATACCTCTTTGTAATATGAACGGAAATCTATCAATAAGTTTGATATATTTTATATGGAAAGTCAAATCATTTTGATTATTTAAATAAAAAATGGTAATCTGAATAAATGAAACAATCTCAACTTTTCACTAAAACACGCAAAGAAGCACCTAAGGACGAGGTATCCAAAAATGCCGAGCTTCTCATTCGTGCCGGGTATGTCCATAAGGAAATGGCGGGGGTTTATTCCTATCTTCCGCTTGGTCTTCGCGTTCTACGCAAAATCAAGAATATTATCCGCGAAGAAATGGACGCTATTGGCGGACAAGAGATTGAGATGACGGCACTTCAAGAGAAAAGTCTCTGGGAAAAAACTGACCGTTGGGATGATTCAAAAGTTGATAATTGGTTTAAAACAAAACTAAAAAACGGCAGCGAACTTGGTCTTGGCTTTACTCACGAAGAAGCAATTACCAATATCATGACGAATCATATTTCGTCATACAAAGATTTGCCGATTTATGCCTATCAGATTCAAACAAAATTTCGCAATGAAGCGAGAGCAAAAAGCGGAATTATGCGCGGGCGTGAGTTCTCAATGAAAGACCTTTATTCCTTTAGTGCGACGCAGGAAGATCTCGATATCTTCTATGAAAAGGCAAAACAAGCCTATGTAAATATTTTTGAACGTGCAGGATTGGGAGACCGAACGTTTATCACGTTTGCGAGTGGCGGATCATTTTCAAAATATAGTCATGAATTTCAAACCTTATCCATAGCAGGGGAGGATACAATTTATCTTTCGAGAAAAAAGGGCATTGCCGTCAACAAAGAAGTTTTGAATGATGAAGTATTAAAAGATCTTGATTTATCGAGAGAGGAATTGGAAGAGGTTTCGTCTATTGAAACCGGTAATATTTTCAAACTTGGGACGCGATTTTCAGAACCGATAAATTTAACCTATAAAGACGAAAAAGGTCAGCCACACCCTGTAATAATGGGTTCATACGGAATTGGCCCCGGACGCCTCATGGGGACGATTGTGGAGTCATTTGCGGACGAAAAAGGCATTATCTGGCCCGAAAGTGTCGCTCCTTTTAAGGTTCATCTCATTGATATCCGTTCGAAGGAAGCATCAGACAAACTCTACGAAAAAATGTGTAAACTCGGTATCGAAGTTCTCTACGATGACCGCGACCAAAGCGCAGGGGAGAAGTTCGGTGGGAGTGATTTGCTCGGCATTCCATACCGCGTTGTTGTTTCAGGAAAGACGATTAGTTCAGGGCAGTATGAAGTGAAGGTGAGAAAAAATGGGGAAGTGCTCATGCTAACGGAATCCGAATTATTTGCAAAACTTCAAGGTAAATAAATTTCTATAAAAAAACTCCGGCATAAAAACCGGAGTGTTTTTTGGTCGGCTATATCAGCCGATTAAATTTTAAAAAAAATGAGTGAAGCAAAAATGAAGATTATCAGACCGCAGAAAATGCCGCCAAAGGCATATCGTGCTAATAATACTTTAAAAGTTTCATCCGATGGAGTATTGTTATCCATCCAAAAATACGTAAAAATGGGAGCTACTAATGCAATATATTGAGGATGCATTTTTGATATTATTTCAGCCGGAACGATTTGCAAATCAACGCCTGACTTGTAGGCGATGATGGTAACAAGTGAGGAAACAGCTGCGGCAAAAATGGCCAATACATTAATTTTTAATTTAAGTTTCATTGGTACCTCCTTTCAGTACGATGTAAAAACTAGCTCTGATTTTTATATTACTCATTTATTTAAAATCTGTCAATGCTTTGTTCATCGACGCAAATATTATAAAAATATGATATTTTTCAACACAATATTGACTTCGGTCAAGTTTTGACGATAACAAACCTTTGAAGTAGAATAGGGGTACTTCTATGTTAAAAAAATTCAGAAAATTGTTTGATAATAATATTGGTATTGATCTCGGGACCGCCAATACTTTGGTCTATGTGAGCGGCCACGGAATCATTATTAATGAACCCACCGTTGTTGCTGTGAATCAAAAAACAGGGCAAGTTGTGGCGGTAGGCCACGCGGCGAAGGAAATGCTCGGCAGAACGCCTTCACATATAGTCGCAGTCAGACCTCTTGTTGACGGCGTTATTTCAGACTTTGAAGTCACACAGGAATTGCTCAGTTATTTTATTAACAAAGCTAATAAATTATCAAAAAAACTCGCTCGTCCACGAATTGTTATCGGTGTTCCTTCAGGAGTAACAAATGTAGAAACTCGCGCTGTTAAAGATGCGGCGAGAAATGCCGGTGCAAGGGAAGTCTACATCATCGAAGAACCAATGGCGGCGGCAATCGGAATACGGCTTCCTGTGAATGATCCGATTGGAAGTATGGTTGTCGACATCGGCGGTGGTACGACTGATATTGCGGTTATCTCACTCGGAGGAATTGTAAAATCAAAAAATCTTCGAATCGCGGGAGACAAACTAAACAGTGACATCATTTCATATATTCGAAACGAATTCAAAATTTTGACCGGTGAAAAAACTGCGGAAACCATAAAAATTAGTATCGGTTCCGTTATTAGAAATGAAATTCCTCTTGAAGCTCCGCTCCGCGGACGCGACCTTATTACAGGTCTTCCTCGGGAGGTTGTTATAACGGACTCAGACATTAGGGAGGCGATATCTCAATCAATCGCAATGTTGATATCTTCCGTCAAAGAAGTTCTTGAAGAAACACCACCGGAAGTTTTGTCAGACATTATGAACCGAGGAATTATGTTGGTCGGTGGCGGAGCATTGATTCGAGGTCTCGATATAATCCTTTATGAGGAGCTTAGAATACCTATTCACATTGCCGATGATCCGTTAACCTGTATCGCGAGAGGCACCGGCATAGTCGTTGAGAATATTAATTTATATAAAGAAGCTCTCATTTACGAGGATGACGAAGCACCACCTTCATAAAAATTACGCGATGGTATATAAATCATTTCAACCAAAAAAAGAAAAAAAGGGTGTAAAAAAATTCGCTATTTTTATTGCCGTTTTTTTGCTCGCAATTTTAACTATCTTTCCGTCAATTTTTAGGGGATTTTCGGCGTCTGCAAATAATGGAAGTGTTCCTTTTTTGATATTTGGAAATAATGTAGCCTCAAGTTTTTCGGGAGTCGCTTTCTATTTTAAATCCAGGCAGTCACTACTTGATGAAAACAAAGCTCTATCAGTAAAATTATCTAAGATGGAAGCTGAACTTTCGGGATTTGATTTTGTTGTTCAAGAAAATCTTGAGCTCAAAAAAAATCTGAAGGAAAATGTGGGGAAAAATATTTTTGCACAAGTAATAGCTCGTCCGAATGTGACGGCCTATGATACCTTTCTTCTTGATGCGGGAACAAAGAAGGGAGTAAAAATAAATTCAAAAATTCTTACCGACGGTATTTTTGCGATAGGTATTATTGATGAGGCATATGCCGATTCTTCAAAAGCGAGGCTCTATTCAACGTCCGGACAAATTACGAATGTACTTATCGGACCGAACAATATCCCCGTCGAAATACACGGCCTTGGTGGAGGTTCTTTTTCAGCCGAAGTTCCAAACAGTGTCGACATTCAGATAGGCGATGCTGTTATTTTAGCAGAAAGCTCGAATAGTATTATTGCAATTGTTCGCTCTGAGGAAAAAACAAACGTCGATTCATTCCGAAAATTTTATTTGCAAAGCCCCGCGTCACTTTTTTCGCTGAAGTATGTTGAGATTGAGAATACAAAATAATAATTATTTAAACAGACATCATTATGATAGCCGATGATTTCCAGCATCAATCTCTTATGAAACGTTGCGTGCTTCTCGTCGCGCTTTTTATTTCGGTTTTATATTTCCCTTGGTGGTGCTTTGTTATGGTAACTATAGTTGGTGGATTGTTGTTTAAGAACTACTTTGAATCATTTATCGCGGGCCTTTTTATGGATGCCTTCTATGGAACGAATGCCGTTTCTTTTCATAATTTTTTTCTTTTTTTTTCACTTTTATCCTTGGTAGTACTTCTCATTACAGCTATTCTTAAAGAGAAAATTCGTTTTCTTCAAAAATGATGTTTAGATTTAAACGAAATAGAAATACAGAGATAGACCCTAATGAGATTTTTTTGGATTCCAGAAATCTCCCTAATTTTAACGTACAACAATTTGAGGGTCGCATTGAAAAAACTCTTCCAAAATATACCGTCGTATCTCTCGGGATATTTTTTGTTATAGTACAGGCTATATTTCTTTGGAAAGTTTGGACACTACAAATTTTACAAGGAAGTGATCTGAAAAAGAGAGCAGAAAATAATCGATTGGAGCAATCGACAATTTTTGGAGACAGGGGAATTATTTACGATAAAAATAAAGTTCCGCTCGCGTGGAATGTTTTATCGGATAACGTGCAGCTCTGGGAAAATGCCACGACGACAAACGGTGCAAGTGACGCGCTTAATGATTTCTCATTAAGAAAATATATTGATTCACCGGGATTCAGTCACATTCTCGGATACATCAGTTATCCGGCAAAAGACAGCTCCGGATATTATTATACGACTGAATATGGAGGAAAGGATGGCGTTGAAAAAATATATAACACTTCACTTAATGGAACTACCGGCATTAAAATTCAGGAGGTTGATGCATTGTCAAAGGTTCACTCAGAAAGTGTAATTGAACAACCAATAAACGGGAATGACTTAAACTTAACAATAGATTCTCGTGTACAAAAAGAATTATATAAGGTTATTTCTGATGCCGCGATAAGTTCAGGATTCCGCGCCGGGGCGGCTGTTATTATGGATGTAAAAACAGGCGAGATTCTTGCCATGACAAGTTATCCTGAATATTCATCACAAGTACTTACCGATGGTTCAGATCGTAAAACAATAGCGAGTTATCGAACGAATACAGGAACACCGTATTTGGACAGAGCTGTTTCTGGTTTATATACTCCGGGATCTATCGTCAAACCATTCATGGCAATAGCCGCCTTGGATCTTGGGATTATTTCTCCTGAGAAAAAAATCTTAAGTACCGGTTCAATTTCAATTCCCAATCCGTATTTTCCCGATCAACCATCCGTATTTAAGGACTGGAAAGCTCATGGCTGGGTTGATATGAGAGATGCGATTGCTGTTTCTTCGGACGTATATTTCTACGCGATTGGCGGCGGATATAAAGATCAAAAGGGAATCGGTATCGCAAATATAGATAAGTATATGAGAATGTTCGGGTTTGGCAGTAAAACAGGAATAGATGTTGAAGGTGAGGCAGAGGGCTCAATTCCAACCCCTGAATGGAAAGAGAAAAATTTCGCTGATGGAACGTGGCTCCTTGGTGATACCTATCATACCGCAATCGGTCAGTATGGATTCCAGGTTTCCCCAATTCAAGCCGTTCATGCGGTTTCCTCAATTGCGACAAAAGGCACATTAGTTACTCCTCATATCGTAATGAATTCGGTCATACAAAAAAAAGAACTTACAAATATTTCATCATCATATTTTGAGGTTGCCGGAGAGGGGATGCGCAGAGGAGTTCTCTATGGTATTGCCGGCGCACTTAATGTTCGCACCGTTAATATTGCCGCAAAAACAGGAACAGCTGAGCTCGGAGTAAAAAAAGATATGGTCAATTCGTGGATTACGGGATTCTTCCCTTATGAAAATCCGCGTTACGCTTTTGCCTTGGTCATGGAACGCGGACCTGTAAAATATACACAAGGAGCCCCCGCCACGATGAGATTGATGATTGATTGGATGGGAATCTACACGCCGGAGTATTTCAAGACGACTAAGTAAAAATTTAATAGATACTTGACAATCTATCATTTGCTGTGTTATTCTTAATTCAGAAAAAAGAGGAGCCATAAAATGAGAAAGAAAAGGTACAAAGGAAAAAGAGATTCGGTTTCTTTATATAAAACCTTGCTTGAAGCTGAACGACTTATTGCGAGCCAGGACAAATATCAACAATCGACCGGCGAGACACTTAAACGACTCATGCTTAAACTTATAGCAAAGAGAAAGCAAGAAGCAGAGGAAGCCGAGAAAAAAGCGATTGATGATAAATATAAAAAGACCGGTCCTTATACGCATGCACAAGCAACTGCACCTAAAGATTAGAAACCATACTCCGACTATTTAGTCGGAGTATTTTTTTTAATAGATAGCTATACTTGACGATATCTATTATAACGTGTTGAAATGCTAAAAAAGGCATTTTTGACCGAAATCGGAAAATCGTCAAAATTAAGAGGTTTGGGGTATAAAATAAGAGGATGTAAGTATCAACTATTTTTAACCACGAGCCGCACAAAAGGGCAGGAGAGTTTGAAAAAAAAATTATTGATCAAAATTTTATAACAAATATATATTTGCATAATTATTTATTACCCAAAAACTAATCCTTCCACACCTCGGGGAGTACACAGACAGGCCCATCCATAGCCATATTGATATTATGTGAACGTCGCACAATATATCTTTTACGACATTGAGTAATTGCGATTCCTATAATTACTTATAATAAAAGGCCGAGTAATCCCGACCTTGAATAGTTGGCACGCTTATAATCGTTCAGATTATTATTTTCCCGTTATTACCGGTGCAATATTTTTCCATCCTTCCACTAATATGTTTTTCCAAATAAACGCCACTACCCCGCCTATATAGTCATTCCAAGTTTGTTTGATGAAGTTGATCATCCTTGTTAGGAATGCGCTGATTTGCGGATGAGAATCAATGAAGCCCCTTACGTCTAATTTAAAATACCAGATGATGACGCAAAAAACCAAAAACAAAATTATCATGTGAATAAAACCACCTTCTGTTTTTTTTGATTTCATATGTATTTATTTTTATAAATTTAAATTTTTGGAAGATATGCCTCGGGATCCAAATAGGCATTGGTAGCCGTCGGCAACGGCATGGTAAAGGTTCTACCTGAACATGCCTTACTCGGCAAAGTCCCAACCGTAACACCGTCTGATGCGAACAAGCTGATGTGAAGATGTGGACCTGTTGAATATCCGGTATTTCCACTATAGCCGAGAAGTTCTCCGGATACGACACGTTGACCTTGGCTGACTTTAATTAATGAAAAGTGAGCCATAAGCGTGGTAAGACCGTTGTCGTGTTTAACGAGCACCCATTTTCCATAGGAGGCTTTGGGACAAGCGACGTCGGTATCTCCGGTTCCCTGAATGACACCCGACGCCGCTGCGGTGATTGGTGTACCTGAGTTTACACCGAGGTCCACACCGTTGTGAGTGCCTGATGCATAGAGCCGAACGGAATCTTTAGTAATTCCAAAATGTTGAGTTACACGAGGATTTGTAATCGGCCATGATAATATTTTACTTCCACTCGTTGGGATTTCATTGCCGGATAATTTCCTTGTCAGTTTTGATTCATAGTCAGAGAGTTCTTTCTCCAACATTTGTGCCTTGGCTTTGTTTATATCGAGAATCTTTTGGTAATCACTCTCGCGACTTTTTGTTAATTTTAGAAGATCGTTTTTTTCTTTCTTTGCATTATCAAGAAGCGTTTTTTGATCGGTCAATGTTGATTGATAGTTGGCAAGATTTTTCTTTTCAATTTCAACTAAAGCTTTTTTATCAACGAGTGATTTTTTATAAGCCAAAAGCTCTGTTACACGATTACTGACTTTTTCGCGAAGTGCCGTAAGCTGAATTCCTTCATCAAGAATTTCAGAAAGTTTACCGTTCGAAAGAACCATCTCCACGGTAGTTCTCGAATCTGATTGATCGAGTGTTCGAAGCATTTCGGCCACGGATTTATTTATGAGAACGATCTTTTTTTCAGTATCGCCAATAGACATGTTCAAGCTCGTAAACTTAAGCATTGAAGATTCGAGTTGTTTTTGAGTCAACTGGATACTCGTATTCATTTTTTGTCTGCTAATATCAAGCACCTTCACCGTATTCTGCAAAGTGACCGCCTCGGTGTGTGTGAAAGTAAGTTGCTTTTCGTAGGTATCAATTTGTTTCTTTAAATCAGTCAGCTCGGTGTTTTTTTCAGAGATTTTTTGATTGAGTTCTACCTCGCTCGCATCTCCGGGCACTGTATTTGTGGAATCGGTGGCAGAAACTACATCAGTCGCAGAAGTCTCAGCAACTGCGTTCTGAATTGGAAAATTTAAAAATAAAAGAGAAAAGACAGAGAAAAATGCCGTAGATAATATGAACATTACCCTCCATTGTTTTTTTGTTTCTTTTTCTGATATTTTCGAATGAACCATTTCCCTGTTATTATTACGCAATATAATTGACGAATGTCAATCGCTATGTTTTATTGTGTTCAAGTGACGTGCGGAGTAGTTGTAGTGCTATTGATTGTGCCGCTGTTGCATTATGTTTTCCGAAAAGAAGGGCTGCATCCTCCATAGCTTTCCTCATTTTTGGATTTGTCATGTATCGGTCGATTTCAGCGACGAGAAGATGTGGAGTGAGATTCTGCTCCTCAATAACAATCGATGAACCGCTCCTTGCGTAATGAAAGGCGTTCTGCCTCTGGTGATCACCATTTGATTCCGTAATCGGAATAACAATACTTCCCCTCCCCCAAGAGGCAATTTCAAAAATAGTGGAGCCCGCACGGGAAATAACTAAATCAGAAACACCCGCAGACATTCTGAGAGTTAGGTCATTAAGGTATGGATATGATTTATAACGATCTCGATTTGGGATTCCGCTGAGAATCGTTTCCAATCGGCTATCAATTTCATTTTTATTCAGATCGCCGACCTGATGAATTATTTGGTATTTTTCAAGAAGGTCCGGGAGGGCATCAAGTATTACATTATTGATGATTTGAGAACCCTGTGAACCGCCGAGTATTAAAATAACAGGAATACCTTCTACGAGATTGAGATACTTGAAACTTCCTTGAGTGAGCGGCATCAAAATTTCTTTACGAATCGGATTGCCGGTGACTACGGTTTTATCTTTTGGAAAAAATTTAACGGCGTCCGAGTAAGAAACTGCGATATATTTAGCGAATTTTGAAGCCCACAGATTTACTCTTCCAGGTACTGTATCGGATTCATGGATCATTACGGGAATGTTTAATAGCCGTGCTGCAAAGAGCGTTGGATAGCTTGCAAATCCGCCTTTCCCAAATACAACATCGGGATAAATTGAAAACAGTATTCTTAATGATTTAAGAATAGCAAAAAAAGTTACAAAAAGATCGGAGAAATTCTTTAAGGAAAAATATCCGCGACGCTTTCCTGTTTTAACCTCAATATAAGTTACATTATGGTTAAATAAAAGTTTTGCATCATACGGGGCGTTAGAAACAAAATAAATTTCGCTCGGTAAGAGATGTTCTTTTGTTTCAATATCTTGGATTGCTTCGACAACGGCGATTATGGGATAAAAATGTCCGCCTGATCCCCCGCCGGCAAATAGTATTTTCATAGACTTATATTATAACCGATTTTCAATATTATTTCACACTTAAAAAGAGTAAAACTGGGGAAATATTAAATGAAATAAATGTTGACAAAACATATAAAAATCTGTACTCACTGAACCAGTGAGAAGGTGTTGCTTTTTACTGCTCTAGAAATTAAATGGTCATATTTCTTCGAGTCGTGCAAATACAAGGGCTGAGCAACCTCCCCATGGTTGAATTTACGGACTAATAACCTCCGCAAATGGTACCCGCAATCATGATATTCTTTTAAAGAAACGGAAGAATATTTGGAAGCCCCACGATTGTGGGGCTTTTTTTATTGTGAGATTGATCCGACTTTATACCGCGAAATATTCAAAATTATTCCTACCTCTGCGAGAGCAAATAAAAGCGCAGTCCCACCGTGACTAATGAAAAGAAGAGGGACTCCTGTTAGCGGAAAAAGCCCAACCATAGAGGCGATGTTAATAAATGATTGCGTAATGATAAGAATGACTATTCCAATTACCAGGAGTCTGGAAAAACGATCGGGGGCTTGAGAGGAAATACGGAAACCTCTCATGGCAAATAATACAAACAAAAAAATAATTAAGGAGCTACCGACAAAACCAAATTCTTCTGACGCAACAGCAAAAATGGAGTCGTTAGTTGGTTCAGGTAAAAACGGCGGAAATTTTTGAATTCCCTGCCCGAAACCACGCCCGAACAATTTTCCCGATCCGACGGCTATCAAGGATTGATTCATTTGATAACCTGCGCCTTGTGGATCTTTGTCGGGATTCATAAAAATATCGATACGATCCCAAAGATAGGGTTTCAATTGAACTACAATGAAGAATAAAATTATTCCGGTAATGATAATTGCGAAAATGTGAGAAAGTTTTCCACCTGCAGAAAAGAACATTGCCATACCGGCAGCCACGATAATACCGAAGGTTCCAATGTCCGGTTGAGCTACTAAAAGCATAGCCGGAAACAAAAGGAAAATTAAAAAAGGCATCGTTCCGAACTTGAATGTTCGAACCTTATCTTTTGCGGAAGAAAGCCACGCCGCTAAATAAAGAACAAAACCCAATTTAAGCAATTCGGAAGGTTGAAATGTTGTTAGACGAAGATCAATCCATCTTTTTGCTCCGCCGTGCGCAAAACCAATCCCGGGGACAAACACAAAACAGGTAAGAATTATACTGATGACAAAAAGATAAAAGGAAAAAGAACGAAGGTATTTATAATTAAAACGAGAAGCCATATACATCGCCGTTATGCCCAAAACCAACCCAAGGAGTATCTGGCTGACAAATACATTTTCAAAGGATTCGCCCCCATTGCGGGCAAGTAAACCGAATGATGCCGAAAGAAATACAAAAAAACCGCCAAACAAAAGTAAGAGTGTTATACCGAGAAAAATTTTGTCGACCGATTTTCCGCTCATTAAATAATTAATTTTTTATTAAATTAAATTTCCGGAGAGTGCGATAATAACCCCAATCAAGGCAAAAATAATAGAAATGACCCAATAGCGCATGGTGACTTTGTAGGCCGGCCATCCGATTGCTTCGAAATGATGATGTATCGGTGCGATAAGAAAAACCTTTTTTCCGTGTCTAAATTTTTTGGAGGTTACCTGAATTACATTCGAAAGTACGGTTATGGTAAGAGGAAATGCAACAACAGGAAGAACCGCCAATCCTTTACCTTCAACATGAGCGTCTGTAAGAAAAGCAACGACGGCAAGCGTGAGTGTTAACCCCATACTGCCGGTTTCAGACATATAAAACCGTGCAGGCGGAATATTAAACCAGAGAAAAGCCAGCAAACCGCCGACTATAACGAAACAGAACGCGGAAATATCAATTTGTTGTTGGTAAAAGGAAATTACACCGTAAGCAGAAAAAATGACAGCAAATACTCCTCCGGCTAATCCGTCGATTCCGTCTATTACGCCACTCGAGTAAACGGCAAGCATCACCAGAGAAAAAATCGGGATGAACCAAATGCCGATATCGACAGATCCATCAAAAGGAACGGAGACTATGGAAACGCCAAGTTTTGTGTAAAACCACCACGCACCGACTAGCGAAATTAGAAATACAATAAAAAGACGTTTTTTCAGAGAAAGACCTCCTGCGATATGATCTCCTGTACCCATGACTTCATAAAAATCATCAATGAGCCCAATGAGAGAGCCCGCAATCAGCGTGAAAAGAGGGAGCCATGTCGTATTACGATGAAGAAAATTAAGTTTGCCTGTTATACTATTTGGGAAAAATTCAGAAAGAAGCCAGATAATAATGACGGTAAGTAGAACACTCCCCCAAATAATTATTCCGCCCATTTTTGGCGTGCCTACTTCCCTATCTTTATGGAGCGAATTAAAAATTGGAGTAGCGCTTCCATCCATGGCAACCTTGCCGGATTTCTTTTTCCACATTTTATGCTTATACAGAAAATGCGTTAAAGCAGGAGTCATAAGAATCCCGACAAAAAAAGCGATAGCTGTTGGCACAAATACTTTTACAACGTCTAGCATTTATATAGTATAAGCGAAAACGGATGAAATATAAAGAGTGCATAAAAAAAACGAGTCCTGCTGTACAGAACTCGTTTTTGTAATACTAACACTCAGATAAATGTTTGAGTTTTCCTCCGGGAAATTTTTGAATAAGGGTAAAAAAGGATCGGCCTATTTTGTTTTGATCCGTCGGCTCATAAACAACAATCTCGTAATTTTTTCCGCCAAGAGTAACTCCATCGGGAAATGATTTTTTTGCCAATTCAATTAATTCCGGTGTAGCCGTTAGACCGGGAGTGTGATTTTTAAAATGATTAATTATTCCATCGAGCAATTCCGTAGCCTCCTTCGATATTTCCTCATTCTCGCTCAACTCATTCCACCATTCGCTCTCAGGTAAAGCAATTTCATGCATAAAAATAATATAGTTAATGTTTAATTATTTAATTATAAGATAAATCATTAAAAATGCAAATAAAAAAGGCTCCGTAATACGGAGCCAAATAAATAAAAATTAATATTCGGAAAGAATTTTAATTTTCCCGTTCGGATATTTTTCTTCAAGAACAAAGCAATATTCATTCGGTTTTTCGCTTGTCGGCTCGAATATCATAAGTTCAAATTCTCTATTCTCAATTTCGATAATGCCGGAAGAAAAATACTCTTTCACATAGGTAATTTGTTCACATGAACAGGGATACTTGAATCCCCTGTTGCGACAAATCAAAAGTATTCGAAGAATGTGTTTAATGTCTCCGCGAAGCGATACCTCCTCAATTTCATCAATCCAAGCTTTTTCTGTTAAAACAATCTTTTTTATCACTATTACTCTCCTGTCTTAGATATGAATTATACTAAGAAGTAGAATAGCACACTATTTAAATACTGGCAAGTAATTTAACAATTTATATTTTGACGTATTGCCGTGTTAATTATATACTCACAAACATGACAAATATCCTGCCAAAAATAATAGCGATACTTGGTCCAACTTCATCAGGAAAAAGCGATGTGGCTGTTTTGCTCGCCAAAAAATTTGACGGAGAAGTCATTTCCGCTGATTCAAGACAGGTATATAAAGGGCTCGATATTGCCACAGGAAAAATCACAAAGGAGGAAATGCGTGATATTCCTCATCATATGCTTGATGTCGCCGATCCAAAAGACCAATATTCTGTGGCTCAATTTAAAAGAGAAGCGGAAAAAATAATTGATGATATTTTAAAACGGAATAAGACCCCAATTATCTGCGGAGGTACCGGGCAATATGTCGATGCTATTACGGAAAATTATATTACTCCGACGACACTTCCGAATTATGAATTAAGAGAAGAACTTTCCGGAAAAACTGTCGAGCAGTTATATTCGGAGTTGCTCATTTTAGACCCGAAACGTGCATTAGATATTGACCGAAATAACCCACGACGACTTATCCGAGCGATTGAAATTGCACATGACTTAGGTACTGTTCCGAAACAGGAAGAAACACCTCTTAAATATGATGCGTTAAAAATTGCTATTTCAACCGACAAAGAAACGCTTCGATCGCGAATTGAAATGCGTACCCAAAAACGTATTGATCAAGGGATGATTGATGAAGCAAAATCGCTCCATGAAAATGGTTTAACATTTAAAAGGATGAGAGAACTTGGTCTTGAATATAAATATCTTGCGGATTATCTTGAAGGAGAAATCACTATCGACAAATTGAAACAGGAAATATTCTTCAAGGACTGGCAGTATGCAAAACGACAAATGACATGGCTGAAGCGAGATACAAATATTCACTGGTTCGCACTTTCAGATATGCAAAAAATATTTGATGAGGTGAAATATTTTCTAGAGAAATAAAAATTTAAAAAAACGCCCCAACAATTTTGTCGTGGCGTTGATGTATTATATATTATCAATGAACTACTTTCTTAACGTATTTATTGATAACACTATTTGGAACAAAAAGACCAATGCTAACGAGGGTTCCTGAACCCGGTTCAACCATAACCTGAGAAACGACACCGACTAACTTCATGTCGTCTAGTGTGATAACAGGACCGCCGGAATTGCCGGGAACAATGGGTGCAATCACATACATGAATTTCCCCTCTTCGGTTTTTACATCTTCAGACCTCGCGATTCGTCCATCCATTATAGCATTATGAACACCAAGAGGACCTCCGATCATGACGACCGCTTTATCTGACAAAGCAGAGCTGTCGGCATCTGATAGTACTACTCCGGGAGCGTTGAAATTTTTATACTTATTAACTCTCAACATTCCAAGTTCCTCATCACCTAATGCGACAACCGAGGCGAGAAAAGTATCCCCATCGCGATTGGTTAAGGTGTATTCAGGGACAAGTGTCATATCGACATACATTCCCGGACTCTTTTTCTCAAGAGTCACTTTTGTCTTTTCCATTAAAGCAAGTGCTCCTTCAGGATTAATAACGTGTTTTGCTGTAATCAAATATCCTTTACCATTCGAGATAACAGTAGCACCGCCACCGACGCCAAACAATAATTTACGAACGCGGTTTAACGGTTCGCCTTTTTTTTCAGGATTATCATATAATTTAACATCGACAAAGTAACGTGAATTGACGGAAAAATATGACTTATCGGCAATATTGTCACGCACATATTTATGCGCGTCATCAAGGGCTAATACGGTATTCTGACCGGGATACAATTCGGACTTGCCGGAATAATAGCCATTATTATGATTAAAAGTAAAGATAATTATAAAAAGCAGGGCAAGCAGAGAAATTACGCAATAATGCTTAATTTTTAAATCGGTCTTCATTGAACTCTCCTATGTGAAAGAAGTTTATCTAATGTAAAGCGTAGCTTTTTCGCCGAAATAGGTCAATTTACATATACTTTTTTTTATGCTCAAATATATTTTTTTTGAAATAGATAAGGGTATTGACAAATCTATCGATTGTAGTATACTGTTTTCGGGTGCCAATAACACATATATTAAACTCAAAAGGAGGATATTATGTTATCTCAAATAGCTTTTGCATTCATTGCCGTCGGAAGCGTCTTTGTTTTCTGCCTCGTCCTAGTCTGGAAACATATCACGTTGAACATGAAGGACAAATAGCATCTATGACTCGTGCCCCAATCCGGAGTACGAGCCATTTTTTTACCCTTTACATATCCTTAAAACACCATATAATCGACATTATGAACATACTTGCCATCGAAACATCCTGCGACGAAACAGCGATTAGTATCATCGAAATCCCCCACGCGAATAAAAATACCACGACAATACTTTCCAATGTGGTAGTTTCCCAGATAGAACTTCATAGGCCTTATGGGGGTGTATTTCCGATGCTGGCAAAAAGGGAGCATTCAAAAAATATTGTACCCGTTCTCGAAACAGCACTTCGCGATGCCGATCTTTTGAAACTAAAAAAGAAAACTTCCCCATTACCTGAAAATATTCTTGCAGGTTTAAAAAAGATTTTTGAAAGAGAGCCGGAACTTCACGATATTTTTATTGAATTTTTTTCGAAGATTACAACGCCAAAAATTGACGTCATTGCTTTCACTCGAGGTCCGGGGCTCGCTCCCGCTCTTTGGGTCGGAGTCAATTTTGCTCGTGCCCTTTCTTTCGTTTGGGAAAAACCGTTACTGCCGGTAAATCATATGGAGGGGCACATGCTTTCCCCTTTGTTAAAAAGAACCACTGAAAAGAAAGCCTTCATCACAAAACCTGAATATCCCATTCTTGCGTTACTCATCAGTGGAGGTCATACAGAAATAGTGCTCTCGAAGAAACTTTTTTCCTATAAGGTTATAGGAACCACCAGAGATGATGCGGTAGGCGAAGCTTTTGATAAAGCTGCGCGAATTCTTGGACTTCCCTATCCCGGTGGACCGGAAATTTCACGGCAGGCTGATAGATTTCGAAAAAAAGGAATCGCTGCCAGCGGAAAATATAAACTGCCTCGCCCGATGATACATTCGGATGACTTTGATTTCTCATTTTCAGGAATTAAAACCGCCGTTCTGTATATGGTACAAAAAATACCGAATTTAACGGAAGATATTCGAGAAGAAGTTTGTTTTGAATTTGAGAACGCCGTCACAGAAACATTGCTTTCAAAAATGATGAAGGCAACGATAAAATATAATCCGCAGACGGTACTTCTCGGCGGAGGTGTTGCTTCTAACTCGCATATTCAAAAAGAGTTCCACGATTCCTTTAAAAAGGAATTTCCTGAAGTAAGTGTTTCTGTTCCGGAAAAAGAACTTTCGACTGACAATGCACTTATGATAGCACTTGCCGGCTCTCTTCGTTTTTTGGGTGACAAAAAAAGCGTTCTTGCTTTTGATTCGAGAAAGATTAAAAACATCAAGGCCGACGGAAATTGGTCACTTTAATTTCTCTCATCATTAACCGGCTCTGTTTGTGCTTTTTTGCTCTGCATATTATTATAGTTACATGATGAATAACCAAACCCCATTTATTTTTTTTGGAACACCCGCATTTGCCGTTGGTATTCTTGATGAACTGGAAAAAAATGGATTAATTCCGTCTCTTGTTGTTACCGGCTTGGACAAACCAAAAGGGAGAAAACTGATTCTCACTAAACCGGAAGCAAAGGTTTGGGCAGAAAAACGGAATATTCCCGTCCTACAACTGGAAAAACTGGATGATGATGCTGTTGAGAAATTGAAGATTTATAACTCACCTCTTTTTGTTGTCGCCGCCTATGGAAAGTTAATTCCGAACAGAATTCTTGAATTGCCAAAATTAGGGACAATAAACGTCCATCCTTCATTACTGCCGAAACTCCGAGGTGCATCTCCCCTTCAGTCAGCTATTCTTTCCGAAAATAAAACCGGGGTGTCTATTATGCTTATCGACGATGAAATGGATCATGGCCCGATTCTCGCACAAGAGGAATCGATATCTTGGGAAAACAATCTGTTAAATCTTCCAAAATCAAGTGTGCTTCAAGATATGCTTGCAAAAATCGGAGGGCGCATGCTTTCCGAAGTTATTCCAAAATATGTTCGTAATGAAATAGTTCCGGTAGTTCAGAATCATGTTCAGGCGACTTATACAAAAAAGATTTCAAAAGATGACGGATTATTGAATTTTGAGGACAACATGGAGAGCAATTATAGGAAAATTAAGGCTTTCGATGTATGGCCTCGTGCATACTTTTTTCAAGAATGCCATGAAAAACAGATTCGTGTAATAGTCACAGACGCCACGATTAAAAATAATGAACTTGTTCTCATGAAAGTAATTCCCGAAGGAGGAAAGGAAATGCCTTACGAAGAATTCCTTCACAAGTGTAATAAATAAATATTTTAAAACCCCCTCACAGGAGGGGGTTTTAAGTATATTTTAATTCTCTCGCTGTTGTAACCCGTGATTATTTTTAGTTGGTGTTATATTTTCGTTTTGCATTTCGGTATATACCTCATTGTATTTTCCTATTGATGTTAGTTCCATTTGATATTTAACCAGGTCTTGATTATATTGATCGATAAAATTTAGAATCATACCGGTAAATATTATCGAGGAAATTGAAAAAATAAGCCAATATCCTCCCTCCCTTTTATGGAGAGGCCTTTTCATCTGGTAGAAAAATCTAATTATGTTTTCCTTTGTAAAAGACTTCTTTAAAATGCTCCACGAAAATAAATTTGAAAAAGAGAAATCATTTTCAAATTCATAATATTCAGAATTTTTATCATTCGGAACGGCAGTCATATACTACTGCGATTATCTGCGAATCATCTTCTTGATTATAGCTTCTCCTCTTTTTGCAAGTGTTTGTCTTTTGTCTTTTCGCGAAATACATTCTCTTTCAATTTTATCCTTCATTTCGTCTATTGCCGCATAAAGATCTTCTTTCTCTGATTCCGCAAAAAGCTTTTTTCCATTGGCGGTTAAATTAATTTCGGCGCGAAACACCTCACCTGATTTATGGTGGTGTGTCGACATTCCGACCTCAACTTCTGCTAAAACATTTTCTATATCGTTGCGAAGGAATTTCTCCAACGACTCAACTCTTTTCTCAACGTACTCTTTGATTGAGGGGGTCAAAGCGATCCCCGTCCCTTTGATATTTATTTTCATACATATATTATAACAAGCGTCATAAAAAAGGGAAACGGAAATGGTGATAACTTTGGGATATTGAAATATATTTAAATATAATGTACAATAAAAAAGTTACATATCCGCCCATAGCTCAGTTGGTAGAGCAGATCCCTCTTAAGGATAAGGTCGTAGGTTCGAACCCTACTGGGCGGACAAGAAAAAATGCCTTTGCGGAGGCATTTTTTGTTGTTCGCCCACGCAAATGAACTGCTTCATTTGCGTGTGGGATGTGATGGGAACCGCGCGGCTCGTTGCGACATGCTCAACATCTTCTCGTCCTCACGAAAGAGACGCAGGTCTCTTTCTTCCTGGGCGCAAAAAAACCGGCTCTACGCCGATTTTATTGTGCCCAGGAGAGGACTCGAACCTCCAAGGATTGCTCCACTAGTTCCTAAGACTAGCGCGTATACCAATTCCGCCACCTGGGCTTTAACTTGATGACACTATAACATAGTTTTTCATTTTCTGCATTTAATTTGACATATTTCGCCCTATTCATTAGTATGAATTTACTGTAGTTCATTGAAATCAAACAATTATAAAGGGGGTTCCGAATGACAGAAAAAACCGAAAAAGCTGTAGAATTTAATGTTGGTAAAGTATATGAATATATACCTTATTGGCGCATGATAAACTCATGTGGTGGAAGTCAAAAAGGAAGTTATCTTAATTTGAGAGGACACGATAATCTGCCTCCACTCGACGGAATAGATGAACAAAAAATTGCCGAGCTTTGTAGAATTGTTCGGGGTCTTATTTTTACCATGGTAGACGTTTCAAAATCGGGACATCCCGGCGGATCGTCTTCTAAGGTAGAACAATTAGTTACTCTTTTGTGTTCAGAATCATTTCGCTTTGATGCGGAACATCCAAAAAATCCCGGACGTGACCGTTTAGTATGGTCAGCCGGTCATTGTTCCCCATTGGCACATTCATTGAACGCTTTGATTAAAGAAATCCTGCGATTGGAAGGAATTAATCTTTCTGATGAAGAATTGAAATATTATTTTTCTCTTGAAGATTTGCTAAAATTCCGTACCTTCGGCGGTCCATCAGGGCACGTTGAATCCCATTATGCACTTGAAGACGCATCAACCGGTTCATCCGGTCATGGTCTTTCTGCAGGCTTGGGATATGCAACACTCCATAAAACGAGTGGCCTACCAACAAAAGTTTTTGTTGTTATGGGTGACGCTGAAACAGAAGAAGGAATGGTTCATGAAGCACGCAACGTTGCGATTGCTTCCGGAATTTCAAACCTTGTTGTTCTATTGGATAATAATGGATTTGGTATTGATGGTCACATAGGTGAAGCGATACCGAGTGAATTAGTCGATGATTGGAGAAAATGGAACGTCATAGAAGTCGACGGTCACAACATTCGTGAATTGGCATATGCTTATAAAATCGCGGCATTAAAAACCGATAAACCAACCGTTATTATTTCCCACACAACGAAGGGAAAATTCTACGGAAAATTGGAAAATACATCTGATTCACATGGTACCCCACTTTCACACGATGAATATGTTGAAGCGATGAAAGGTTTAGTACGTGAAAGCGATTTTGATTTCAGAAATATGTCTGAGATTAAGACGGCCATATTCTTTAGTGAGGAAAGAAAATATTTCTTGAGACAATTAAAAGTTGCAAAAGAGAAAATTCTTCCCGAAAGCGAACTTGTCGCAGAGATGAAAAAAGCTCTCAAAGACAGACCGCTTGTCGACCACACCTCGATTAAACGTCCTGTTGAATTACCTCCGGAACTCCTCTTTAAAGAAGGCGTTCCCAAAGCAACACGATTTGCAACCGAAGCATTCTTTGAATGGTTGATGAAAAAAACCGGATTCTTCTATATAGGAACCGGCGATCTTTCAAAATCAATCCTCACAAGAAAAGCAGAAGATGTTTACGGAATTATTAATCGTGAAAATCCTCTTGGACGCGGTATTCGTTTTGGTATTGCCGAACAAAATATGGCGATGATGTCGGTGGCGATGTCGCAAGATGTTCTCCCCGGCGGACTTAAACCGTTTAATGTTTTCGGTTCCTATGGCGTGTTTACCTCAATGATGGCAAACTCTGTTCGTATGGGACTTGTCAATAATGCAATGAATCCTGAAGCAAAAAGTTGTTTCTGTATGCTCGCTGCTCATGACGGACCTGAAACAGGTGAAGACGGACCGACTCATCACGGACTTTTCTGGATGTCGCTCTTTATGGCATATCCCGGAATCAAGGTGTACAAACCGCTTGATGCGAACGAAGCCGTGGAAATGTTATTCCTCGCAATAGAACGCAACGAACCGTTTGTCATGTCTGTCGCTCGTCCGAATACTCCTGTGTTTGAACGAAATGAAATAACAAAAGTTCCACCTGCGCGCGAAGCATGCAATGGCGCTTATGTATTCAAGAATTATTCATTAAACGAAAAAGTCAAACTTCCGATTGTTGTAGCGGGCGGACAAATGGTCGCTAACCTTTTGAAAGCGTTGCCACAGATTGAGGAACAATATGATGTTAAAATCATTGCCGTTACCTCACCGGAATTGTTTAATGAACTTCGCGAAAGTGACCCAAAGAAAGCACTAATGATATTCAGCGAATATGACAGACACAATGCCATTACGCTCCATAACGGTTGGACCGGATTTCTCGACTCGTTTATTTTGCCGACGAATTATAAGATGCGTGCACTCGGCATAACAAAGTTTCTCCAGTCAGGCAGACCTGAAGAAGTTTATCTTCAAGCTGAATTTGATTCGAACGGAATCGCGGAGAAAATAATTAAATCAGCAAAAGTCGACAAATGGTCGCCGATTGCTTCATAGTAACAACAAACCCCCTTCACTGGGGGTTTTTATTTACGAATAAAATTTCTTGACACTTTGTTGTTCTTATGATAATCTATCAAACGGTAACCAAAGGGTAACCGAAACATAGTTCTTTAAATTTATTGGAGATTAATATAGTGATACTTAAAGTTCAAAAAGATGCTTTTGTTTTACGTCAAAAACTAGAGCAGGAATTACAAAAACTTCGCAGAGTTATCGTTACTGTTGAAGTTGTAGAAAGAGGTCTTTGTCTACAGCATTTATTAGACGGATACGAAGCGCGAACTCTTCGCGGATATGACTTATCCAATGCGGTAGTAAAAAAACTTGGAGAAGAATTCCCCGAGTTAATTATAGAAAAATAGAAGTAATTCCGCGAATCGACAAGGAGGTCGCTTTGCGGATTTTTTGTAAAAAGGAAGACGTCGATGCATCTAACATTTATAATTCTTGCGCTTTTAGTATTTCTGCAAGGTCTGGCTCGATTTATTCGCGCCTTAGGAAAAGAAAAACACTTTGAAAAAAAACTAAAAGATACAGAAAAGAAATAGACACAAAAAAACCGCACCGATTACTCGGCGCGGTTTTCTTTATTAGTGATTACTTTTTGAGAGCTCTTCTTAAATATTTTCCGGTATGCGATGCAGGATTGTTTGCAACTTCTTCCGGTGTACCCTTCGCGACGATTTCTCCTCCCCCGGTACCCCCTTCCGGTCCGATATCGATAACATAATCGGCGCTTTTTATGATATCCATATTATGTTCAATCAAAATTACCGTATGCCCTTTTTTTACCAATTCCTGAACAATTTCAATAAGTTTTTTTACATCTTCGTAATGCAATCCGATAGTCGGTTCATCGAGCAAGTAAATTGTTTTCTGAATATTAACTCGATACATTTCGGAAGAAATTTTGACGCGTTGGCTTTCTCCGCCGGAAAGAGTCGTCGCTGATTGTCCGAGTTCAAGATAACCAAGCCCGACTTCATTCAAGGTTTTAATTCTGTCGGAAATTGCAGGGATGTCTTCAAAAAAAGTCATTGCTTCCTCAACGGTCATACGAAGAACATCGTAAATTGATTTGTTTTTGTATTTTACCTCCAACGTTTCTTTCATGAATCTCTTTCCTTGGCAGACATCACACGGAACATAAACGGTCGGCAAGAAATGCATTTCAACGGCAATTTCTCCGTTACCCTGACACGTCTCACACCTTCCTCCTTTTACATTAAATGAAAAACGGCTGGCTTTCCATCCTCGTACGCGTGCTTCGGCTGTTGCGGCGAACATGTCGCGAATATGAGTGAATGCTCCGGTATAGGTCGCAGGATTTGAACGAGGAGTTCGTCCGATCGGAGACTGGTCTACCATAATAACACGACTCAGTTCATCTGTTCCTGAGAATTCGGAACAATTGTAAATCTGTGCCGTTCTGTATTTGTGTTCAAGTTTTCCTAATAGGTTCTTGTGAACGATTTCATAGAGGAATGAAGATTTTCCCGATCCTGAAACACCGGTGACGACGACAAATTTATTAAGCGGAATATCCACATTCATATTTTTAATATTGAAAATGTTTCCGTTTCTAATTCGAATGGCGCCTTTATCTTTTGTTCGTCTTTCTTCCGGGACTTCGATAACTTTATCTCCACGCAAATAATCAAGCGTTACTGAGCCTGATGTATTTTTCTTCGCCGTTAAGAGTTCTTCCATATCACCGGCAACGACAACATGCCCACCGTGAATACCTGCTCCAGGCCCGATATCAACGAGATAATCCGAGGCATAGATAGTATCTTCATCATGTTCAACGACAATAATAGTATTTCCAAGATCCCTTAAATGAAGAAGTGTTTTTACCAGCCGGTCATTATCGCGAGAATGAAGCCCGATAGTTGGTTCATCGAGTACATACAAAGCACCAACGAGCCCGCTACCAAGTTGAGAAGCAAGGCGAATACGCTGTGCTTCCCCTCCTGAAAGCGTGTTAGCGCGACGATCAAGAGCGAGATATTCAATACCGACATTCAACATGAATTGCAGGCGGGAAATAATTTCTCGAAGAAGAACTTCTGATATTTTGGCGTCGCGTTCAGAAAGTTTGAGGTGTGTGAAAAAATGATGCGCATCAGCAATAGAGAGACCTGCGACTTCAACAATGTTTTTTCTTACCTCAACAACATTAACAATCTCAGTTTCTGCATTAGTTACATTCTTTTTGTTTTTCTTTTTTGATTCTAGTTTTAATTCGGCAGAATTTTTTTCCGGTAATTCACCGTGAATAAATACATTCAGTGCTTCCGGCCGTAAACGTTTTCCTTCACAGGTATCACAAGGTTCTATTCCAAATAAAAACTTCGTTCCAAGTCCATTACATTCCGCACACGCGCCGTAAGGTGAATTAAAGGAGAAAAGACGAGGTTCGATTTCGGGATAAGAGAATCCGTCATTCGGGCAGGAAAATTTTGAAGAGGTAAGGAATTCTTCGGTCGGGTTTTCAGGGTCACCGAAGGAAATAACGACGAGCCCGTCTGATTCTACGAGCGCTCTTTCTATAGATTCGGCAATTCGTTCAATAAAACCTTTTTTATCTGATTGCATCTCCGCCATGTCCATCTTATCGACAAGAATATCAATATCGTGTTTTTTAGTTTTGGTGAGAATTATCTGCTCGCGAAGTTTCTTCATTTTTCCGTCGACACGCGCCTCAACATAACCTTTCCCGAGCATATCGTAGAGAAGTTGATAGTATTCGCCTTTTCTTCCGCGAATAACCGGGGCAAAAATTGAAATACGGAAAGTGTTAACTTTTACATCAAAAACTTTTTTCTCATGAGAGGTCGTATCAATCTTCTCGAGACGTTCCATGACGAGATTTAATATTTCTTCGTTTGAAAGTTTCGTAATGACATCCCCACAGATAAGACAATGAGGTTTTCCGATACGAGCATAGAGCACACGAAGATAATCGTATATCTCGGTAATAGTTGCTACCGTCGAGCGAGGATTATTTGAGCGACTTTTTTGGTCAATTGAAATTGCGGGAGAAAGACCGGTAATCTCATCAACATCGGGTTTTTGAAATTGTCGTAAAAATTGCCTGGCATATGAAGAAAGAGATTCAACATATCGTCTCTGACCTTCCGCAAAGATAGTATCAAACGCCAACGAGGATTTACCCGACCCTGAGAGTCCGGTGAATGCAATCATTTTATTACGTGGCATCTCAACACTGATGTCCTTCAGGTTGTGCGTTCTTGCTCCCCGAATGACGATCTTTTCGAGTTGAGAAAATTCTTTTTTTGTCATAATTTTGTGACTACCATTATATCACGCATAAAGACATTTGGGAAGAGACAGAGGTGTGACTCATTATTCCCGTCCGTCATTTCGACCGCGACATGGAATCCATGGCGTAGTCACGTGGATTCTGAATCGCACCACAAGAGTATTTCCATTTTTATAGTCGCTTCACTCCTTAAAAATTAGGTCAGTTCAGAATGACGACGAGGGCGCAAAAAAATCGCCATCTGGGCGATTTTATTGTGCCGGAGGGGAGACTAGGTCA
>CAIJYI010000023.1 GCA_903824855.1 uncultured bacterium
GCACTCTGGTTGCTTTCCAATATTCCTTTTTGTATCGCTCAAATATCTCGTTTTTTGTTGCCATATTCATATGACAACTACGGTAACCTATTTATGGGATATCCGCTGGATGTTCGGTAACATTATTTATGGGTGATAACGATCTCTCGCTTTTTTCCAAAAAATATGATATTCTGACGTCATTGTAAAGTGAATTTTGCGGGATCGTCTAAAGGTAGGACACATGCCTCTGGAGCATGGTATCGGGGTGAGGAATGGGAAGGGACCCATTCCGTAAAACCTTCTTCTAATATTTTACGAGCGGTGAGTGAAATAAAATATTGAAAAGGTGTACTGCCCCTGTAAAGGGAGAGACTCCCGGTCCTCAGGACTTGAACCCCGACGAAATGACGTTTACATTTAAATATATTGCGGGATCGTCTAAAGGTAGGACACATGCCTCTGGAGCATGGTATCGGGGTTCGAGTCCCTGTCCCGCAGCAGTCATATACTAAGTCAGGTGACCGAGACGCCTCGGTTTTGAATAGCATTTAATCAGTGGTTTTTTGCTAAATAGCGTGATATGATAGGCGTACATAAATGTATGCTTTTTTCTATTAAAAACCAATTGGTTCAAAAAATACTGCCCACCAAGGTAGATTTTGAACGGAATATCCAGAAATTGTTTGAGAAAAATCTTGGAACTATCCTTGATATAAAATTCCTTGCTACCGAATATTCAACCAGTTTTGGCGGTCGGATTGATACTCTTGGTATAGATAATAACGGATCGCCGGTGATCATTGAATACAAGCGGGGACAAAATGATAGTGTTATAAACCAAGGGTTGTCCTATCTTCGTTGGCTTCTTGACCATAAAGAAAAATTTGAAGCATTAGTTCATGAAAAAGACAGCGATGTTGAAATAGACTGGAAATCACCAAGAGTAATTTGTATTACCGAAAGCTATAATAAATTCGATCTTGATACTGCTGACCTACTACCAATTAGCATCGAATTGTATAGATACCAATTGTATGAAAACGATACACTGTTACTTGAAAGGGCATCTCAACCAAAAGTAAAAATATCGACCTCAGAAATTTTTGATAAAAACGAAACGGGCGATAAACCATTTAAAGAAAAGATTCAATACTCAATTGAAGACCATCTTGTTTTACTCAACGAAAAAACCAAAGAACTTTTTGCTCTATTTAAAGAACAAGTTTCTGCTCTTGATGAAGCCATCATAGAGGAACCGAAAGCTAAATACATTGCCTATAAACTCACTACAAATTTTGTGGATGTTGTTATCTTGAAAGATGCTTTAAAAATTTTCTTAAACGTTCCAAGCGGTAAGCTTGAAGATCCAAAAGGACTTGCAAGAGACCTAACAAAACCAAAAAAGATTGGGCATTGGGGAAACGGTGATTACGAATTACGTTTCGAAAAAGAAGGCGACATCGATGCCGTCATAGATCTTGTACGCCAAAGCTACGAATTCAACAAATAGTTTGTTGCTATCCAAGTGTTATCTTTTTGTCTTTCAAAAATAGCTTGCTTTGCAAGCATCCGAGTAATTCGCGTTTTTCTACGAGAGTGCCTTCTCTCAATAAATATTTGGTGTAATTTCTTACGTCCACGTCTATTTCAATTTTATCCTGTTTATGTCCGAGTACTCCTGACCTGAATTTATTGAATCGCTTTATCTCATCTTCAATTCTGACCCTGATTCCAAGCTCGTCCAAGTTCACTTTATCCATCAATCCGATAAGTTCTTCAATCAAGCTCGGTTCGTTAATATACTCATTTTTGCAATCAATGTTCCGTGCTTTCGTACAGAAGTAGTACACGTGCCGATTTACTCCGCCATCTTTTAACTTTTTGAATTTTTCGTCAGCCGATATTCCCGAACCGCAGTATCCGCATTGCATCAGTTTCGTAAAAGCGAATTCTTTGCTTTCGGTTTTTGGTATGAAATTTTCGTTTAGTGCTGTTTGAACTTTGCTGAACAATTCTTTATCAATTATCGGAGTATGTTTTCCTGTATACCAGTTTCCGCTTTTGATTGGATATTCAAATTCGCCGTGGTAAAATGGATTTCTCAAAATAATGTAAATATTCGCGAGCACCAGCGGTTTTCCGCGGTGGGTTTTGAATTCGGTTTCGCAGAGCCAGCGATATACCTTCCGACCACTCCATTGTTCGTAAGCAACTTTCTCAAACATTTGTTTGATGACCGGCGCGCGCTTCGGGTCAACACGGCACTGACATTTTTTATCTACGTGCTTTTCGTTTAGGTATCCTGTAGGTGCGACCCCTGGTCTTAACCCCATTTCGCATCTCGTCCGAAGCCCGCGCTTCACATTCACTGCCTTATTATCGTTCTCAAGTTTTGCCTGGCTCCCCAAAATCATCAGCAAAAATTTCTCGTTCGGATTATTCGTAAACTTCTGTCCGTACGTTCGTATCTCGTGCAGGAGTTTTTGATCCATCAAATCAACCACCGAACCGAGGTCTCCTGCGTTCCTACTCAATCTGTCCGGTGCCCACGTCAGTATCGCATTGAATTTTTGCGAGCGGATTTCGTTCAACATCTCATTATATACAGGTCTCTGTCCGACCTCTTTCGACGAGTGTGATTCTCTTTTTATCTCAACAACATGCAAGCTCTCCCGTTCGGCAAGCACTTGCATTTCTTTCACCTGAGACTCTATAGAAAGAGCCTGTTTGTCTTCCGCTTCGGTACTTTTCCTCGCATAGAGGCAGTACTTCAATTCCTCTTGAATTTGTTGTTTTTCCATACAACACAATCAATGACAGAATGGCGCTAGAGAGTCCAGACCCCATAAAGTTGATAACTTCATCAAAATTTCACCATAAAATCTCCATTTTCGGTAGACTATTCGGGTTAGAAATTCTGTGTTAGTATCGTGGCATCATGAAACATATAATCACTATTTTTGCGATACTTTTCTTCGCACCTTCGTTCGTTTTTGCGTCCACTCCGGTATCCGGAATGCTTCCCGGAAATACTACATGGTCTGTTGCAAACAGCCCTTACGTCATTTCGACCGCAAGCGTTACCGTACCCGCCGGCGTTACCCTTACGATTGATCCGGGTGTAATCGTCAAATTTGATTCGGGAATGTCTCTGAATATTTCGGGTGTTTTGAATACATCGGAAAGCGCAACGGAACAAATATATTTTACATCTCTTAAAGACGATATCCTTGAAGACTCAAACGGAGACCTCGGTCTCTCATCTCCTGTTTACGGTGATTGGGGCGGTATCAATATCGCTTCTGGTGGCGCTGCGAATTTAAATCATATAACGGTACGATATGCAGGAACAAATATTTCCAGTAATGGCGGTTTTCTTTCTCTTTCAAATTCTATAATTTCCTCTGCTTCTTCGTACGGCGTTTCCGCTTCGGGTTCTGGAAGTGCAACACTTAACGGAAATACTTTTTCCGATAATACTTCCGGAGCGGTTTCTGTGAATTTTTCGGGTGGATTGTCTCTTTCAAATTCCGGCAATACTGCAAGCGGAAATGGTACACGCGGTATTATCATCAGTGGAACAATAACGACGACAGAACAACGACTTGTTGTCGATGGTCTTCCGTATGTCCTTTTTGGTCCCGTTACCGTTTCCTCCGGAAAAACTCTCGATATTGATCCCGGTGTAATCGTAAAATTATCCGGAGCATTTCAGAACACCGCATTTTTTAATATTGCCGGAACGCTGAACGCTCTTGGCACCGCGTCATCCCCGATATATTTCACTTCCCTGAAAGACGATTCGGTCGGAGACGATACTAACGCCGATAGCGGAGCAAATTCTCCCGCACCGTACAACTGGGGTCATATAAAAGTGACAACCGGCGGAACGGCAAACTTTGATTACGCAACTATCCGTTACGACGGCTTCAACGGTTTGTATAATAACGGCGGAACGCTCAACGTTTCCAATTCTGTCATTTCAAACTGCTCATCATACGGAGTAAAACAAGATAGCGGATTCACAAACATCAGCAAGACCACTATTCGCGATAACGTAACCTACGGAATTTATGCGTATGGTCCGGGAACTCTTGCTTTGACAGACAACACTTTCAATACTGCAAACATGACCCCCGTCTATCTTGAAATGTCCGGCGGAATCGCTCTCTCAAATGGAGGTAACAAAATTTCTGGAACGGCCTTACGAGGTTTTGATATTTCCGGAACAATGAACTCAACTCAAACATGGTCGTCGGATGGACTTCCGTTTATCATCAACAGTGCCGGTTTAACAATCGCTTCCGGAAAAACACTCACACTCGGCGCAGGAGTACCGTTAAAGTTTACCATTTCAAATCTTTCCGTTTATGGAACGTTGAACGCCATCGGGACAAAAGAAAAACCGATATCTTTTACCTCATACAAAGATGATTCTGTTTTTGGCGATACTAATCTCGATGGAGCAACTTTGCCGGCACCCAACGATTGGGGAAGTATCATTATCTATACAGGGGGATCCGCAACACTGGATTATTCCGTGGTGCGATACGGTGGTAGATATGGTATCGGAAACGCATCCGATATATCAAACAAAGGGACACTGACCGTTACCAATTCTGAAATTTCTTATGCTTCCAATAATGGAATTACACAAGGAATGACCGGAACGGCGAGTATCACAAATACTTCAATTCACAACAATGTCAGCAACGGAATTTACAACTGGTCTGATGTTGCAGTAAATGCGGTTGGCAACTGGTGGGGTTCCGACACCGGCCCAAAACCGACTGGTACCGGCGATGCGATTAGCGGAGCTGTGAACTATATCCCATTTTTAACAAGCGACCCGACAAAAGAATTACCTGCCTCTCTTTCTAATCCGAAAGAAAATGAGGACGATGATACTCAAGATACAAAAGGAGAAGCGAATAAAACAAACTTCGGTTTCTCCGTGTCGTATTCTGGATCAGTAACGCCTGATGATGTCCGGGTGGTTGCTGTGTCTGAAAGCGGTACGTCAACGCTTCACCTCATTGCAAATGGAAATATTTATAATGCGACGTCAACGTTTCCAAATGGATACTACACTTATCATTTTGAGGCGAAGATTGGCACCACGATCGTAAAGACTAATAATCAAAATTTTACGGCTGGATATTCAAACGTTATGTTTTTGCCGGGAATGGAAGCGAGTCGATTATATCGCCCGGATTATAACGGTGGCACAAATCGCCTTTGGGAGCCAAATAGTGGAAATGATGCCGAATCACTTACCTTGGGTGATGGGACTCTGCCAAAAGATAACGACATTTATGCAGAGAAGAATGACGTAATAGATGAGGCATATATTCCGCTTGGACTTGGTCCCAATATTTACAAATCGTTTATTGAGAGTATGAACACCCTCAAAAATGATGATCACCTTATCACAGACTGGAGTGCTGTTCCTTATGATTGGCGACTTGATTATAATGAGATTCTTACGAACGGCGCCGAGATAAATGGTAAAATATATTATCGAGGAGATCTTGCCGCGACATCAACTTCATACGTGATTCAGGAGTTGAGACGGCTCGCTTCAAGTTCAAGAACAGGAAAAGTTACCATAATCGCTCATTCAAACGGCGGATTACTTGCAAAGGCACTTACAAATTTTCTTGGCGAAACAGAATCATCAAAACTTATTGACACCATCGTCATGGTAGCCGTTCCTCAATTGGGGACGCCTCAAGCAATAGGTTCAGTTTTGAATGGACATGGACAAGCAATTCCGACCAGTTGGTTTTATCCGTTTTTATCTCCTCAAAACGCCCGAGGGATGGCGCAGAATATGCCAGTAGCGTATAATCTACTTCCTTCTGAAGAATATTTTCACTATGTTGATGATCCGGTAATTACTATTTCTTCTTCGACTTTGCCAACTTGGGCGACAGCTTACGGAACGACAACTCACTCAACAATACGGTTAGATAATTTTATGGCTGATGTTTTGAACAAACGCACAAAACCCGCTTTTGACGATGTCGAAAATCCTGAAATTGTTGATCCGGCATTTCTTCAGCGTGCAAATGCTGTGCATGCCATTCTTGATCATTGGACACCACCGGCGGGTATACACCTTGTTACCATCGCAGGGTGGGGAGAAGAAACAGTATCGAGTATTGGATATAAAACTGTAAAAGCTTGCACAGACGCATCGTGTTATTTCCTTGGAGATAAGGTCACAGAAACTATCAGTCACGTGATTGATGGTGACGGTACCGTAGTTGAGCCAAGCGCTCATTGGGCGAATGGGGCGAACTCAACGAGGTATTGGGTAAATTTGGGCAATTATAATAAATATGTGCCTGACATGTTTGCAACAAAACACGCGGATATTCTTGAGATTTCTGAACTCCGTTCACTTATTAAAAATATTCTCCAAGGAGAACAATCTCCCCTTGAGTATATTTCCACAATAGCCCCTCAATACACCGGTACTACGCCCCGACTCCATTTTACACTTCATTCACCGCTCACTCTCGAATTTTACGATACTCATGGAAATCACGTTGGTTACTCAGCAACCACAAACAGTATTGAACAGGACGTCCCCGGCGTTCAGTATGAAAGATACGGAGAGGTACAATGGATTTCTATTCCTAAAGATATGGCAGGCCGTCTTGTCATGCGCGGTACCGATTCCGGTTCTTTCGCTCTTGATACCGAAGAAGTAAACGGAAATGATGTTCTTTCAAACGCATCATTTGAAGGTGTTCCTTCCTCGATAAACACCATTGTGACGATGAATATTACACCTACACAATCAGTGACAGAAGGATCCAAGCTTATTGTCGACGAGAACGGCGATGGAACGGCTGAAATTACTCTTACTGCAAAAAGTGGAGAAATTGTCGTTCCTGATTCATTGCCTCCGCACACGACAACAACAATCAGTGGAACACTTGGAACAAATGGTTGGTACACTTCGAATATCTCAGTAACCTTTTCTGCAATAGATGATGGAAGCGGAGTAAAGAGTACCCTCTACTCAACAGACAAGGGAATTTCGTGGAATTCTGTGATACCGCTTGCAATTTCAACAGAAGGAACGACTACCGTCCAGTTCTATTCGGTTGATAATGCGGGAAATAAAGAAGCGACAAGTACTCTCGTTGTAAAGATAGATAAAACTGCACCGGAAGTAAAAATTTCCGCTGATGCCACGACAAAAGATCTCAAAATTGAAGGCGTGGATATGAATCCACTGACCGTTATTAAAAATGTCGACAACTCTTATACGATTACTGACCTCTCCGGACACACAACAAAACTTTTCTTCCAAAAAACATTTCTTGGAAAACTTTTGACGTACGCGAAACTCACCGGAATTCAGTATGACACAGCGACAAAAATCACACTACCGTCATCTTCGTTTGTATACCTTTGGAATATCATTGCTAATCCGCAAACACTCCTCAGTCAAACAATCGTCGTAAATGACACCTACGGAATTGAAGCGGTTTTTGACACTAAGAAAAATCAAACGACAGTACTCTTAAAAAAGAAAGGTGTACAAATTCAGAAGCAAACATTCACAGGACTGCGAATTGAAAAACTTACTGTGGAAAAAGGTGTGGTCGGATATGAGATATAGGGTGTATAATGAAATCAAGCTAAAATAATTCTCAAAATACAATGACAAAAAAAAATGTGCTGCTTATAAGTTTTATCGGGACAGCATTAATTGCGATACTTGCTGTATTATCTGTATCGGGATTTTGTCATAGCCGTGGAATTTGTTCGAATTTCTTCTCCTTTCGCCCATGGAGAATTGCAAGTTTTCTTTTCTTTACTCCCCCCGTTTTTCTACTCTCTCTGATTACCTATAAAATGAGAGATGATTTTTTCTGGGCATGGATGAAATTTGCAATGTGGTGGATTCCAATTTCAGCTTTTTTGACCCTTTTGGCTTTAAGTAAAGATGATGGAGGTGGCGGATTTTTTATTTCATTTAGCGCCGACGGTTTGTTTGCTGTTCTAATGATTCCTTTTACTTTGATTTCACTCTTTATTGTATTTTGGAAGTATCTCGGTTCCGAAGACGAGAAATGGGCTCAAAAAAACCAAAATAAACACTAAAAATTTCCAGAGATTTCACATAAATTTCGAATCAATAATCCCACTCAAAGGGTTGACGTCATTGATTGTTTGAAATAATGGAATGAAAGTAAGAATAAAGTCACCAAAACACACGGTTTCTAAAAAGCCGTGTGTTTTGATGGGTGAGTAAAGAGGATCTATCATTTACTTTCCGGATCTGACATATATTCCTCCATTTTCTTGCGATACGGCTCTTTCAGTTCAGCATCTCTTTCTTCATCTTCGATTTCTTGTCGGATTTCAGCGCTGGTTCTGTTTGCTAACAGTCTTTGTGCTGTAGCCCGAGAAAGATATTCAATGAATGCATTTTGTTCTTCTACGCTTATCTTGTCAGTGGTCATATCGTATTCGTGGATTACACGATTTACCGTCGCATATTTCGGGTGGTTATGTTTCAGCCAGAAAATGATTGCGGTCAAGTTTTCATCTTGAATCATTCTGATAAGACGTGATTCAGCGATGTCATTAATAAGGAAACATCCGGCTTCTTTTGCTCGGTCAGCGGCTTGCGCAAATATTTTGTCAAACTTTCTCCATTTATAGTACGTTGAACGACCAACACCTGAACGCTCACACGCAAGCTGAACAATCGGCGTTTTCTTTAACTGATCCACGACAGACTTCTTCTGTTTTTCTGTTTCCTCATCAAGGGTTTGCAATCTCTTTTCATCTTTGGTGAGTTTTCGTTTTGTCATACAGATGCGTTAATTAATTTTTCGAGCAGTTTTTCCGGTCAGTTTTTGCCAGCGATTAATAATCACCTCGGCGTAGACGGGCGATTTTTCCATGATACGGCATATTCGACCAAGCTTTATACTCGCCATAAGAGTTGAACCGCTTCCTCCGAACGGCTCTAAAACTAAATCACCGCGCTTAGTAAGTACCTTGATGTAGGGAATGAGAAGTTCAAGCGGTTTTGTACCGAAGATAATTCCTTGTCCCGATGATTTCTGATCAGCGGCGATGTGCTCGATAAAATCTGTTGGACAGATTTTTCTTCCTTTATCATATCCTTCCCATTGAGGTTTTCCGCTCGAAGCGTATAAGGCATTATCGTATTCGTTCTGAAAAAGAGA
>CAIJYI010000024.1 GCA_903824855.1 uncultured bacterium
AGTGTGACAACATCGTTTTCAGGATCAGAGGTGGTAGCGTGAGCCATTGGATCAAAGGTATCTCCGACCGTGAAGGTGAAAGGAACCGTACCGACTAAAGTGATAGTTGGAGCGGAATTCTCGTCGTTAAGGTTTGGATTGGTGCAAGCAGGATCGAGGGAATCTATTTTTCCGTCTCCATCATTATCGTAATAATCTGAACAGGCCGGATTTACGGTAACGAGAGTATCGGAATCTGTTGTATCCTTTTCTTCGTGATTATTTGTTACCGTGAGTGATACATGATAAGTACCCGGAGTTGCGTATGTGTGAGAAGGAGATACTCCCGTTCCTGTAGAACCGTCTCCAAAATTCCATGAATAAGAACTGATATTTTCATCTGCGTCTCCGGCAGTAGAAGCCGAACCATCAAAGGCTGCAACCTTAGAACCGGCAGGTGAAATTACAGTAATTTCTGCTCGAGGAGTAAGGTTTTGTTTACAAAAATTAGAAGCGTTAATATCAATTTCAGCGACACTATTATCCCCCGTCGCGTCAACTTCAGACGTTACGGTAAAATTACAATAAGAAATATGGACAACAGCATGAATATGACCGCCGCCATTGGAGGTAATCCGAGCGTGATAAATACCGATGCCACGTTCATAGGTATGAGGAACTGAAACCGAAACATCGCCCACAACAGTGGGTGTTCCATCACCAAAATCAAAGGTATAATTGGATTGATCCCCTGTGACCGTAAACGTTGTTACACTTCCGGTAGCAAAAGCCGGTTTAAATACAAAAACATCTTTTATTGAATTAAAGGCGAGCGCGGCAATATTCTCCGTATTATTTAATGAGGAGGAAAAGAAGATTGCTCCTTTTTTAACAATACCTTCTCCTAAGCTTAAAATGTCTAATTTTCCGGAATCTTTAATGATAGCCAATTCAGGCGTTACAATAAGATCATTTGCATTTTTACTTAAAACAACAATGGTTCTATGGTGGTCATTTTCTGAAAGTTCAATTATTCCGTCAGATTTAGTATTAGTTAAATCAAATGGGTAAAAATCCTGAATGCTCTCTACTTTTTTATCATTGTACAAAGAAGTTTCCCAGCCGTCCCCTTTGATGCCACCTTGTGCATAATAATACTTTCCATAACTAAGCCCGGTGTAGGTTACACATTTTGCGTCCAATTTCCCATCATGGTTAGTGTCAGTATCAAGAGCATAGTTTCCATCAATATTCCAATCCGTTTTTGGAAGGTATTCACCTGAAGGGATTGAAACATCAGTAGGAATAAAACCATCAAGAGTGAAGGTTCCCTCATGAAAGTTCTTAGTTGCAATATTTCCATCTCTGTCAGTAATAATATTACAAACGGTAACAGAACCTGCCCCGTCGGCAAAAGCATTTTGACCTGTTGGAAAAATCGTCAAGAAAGCAACGACGATAGCGACGAGCAAGACACCGCCCATGACCCCAAAATTAAAGCTTCTTTTTGTCATATTCATGAATGTTTTGAGAAATATTTTTTTGAATCTAATCTGCGATAATCACTCTTTGGTTTTTGTAAAGTTTATATAAAAAAAGATATATTTAATATCTGTTGATAAACACTATACACTATTTGGATATTTTTGTAAAGAGTTTTTTAGGAAAATAAGGCTAATATAAAGGACATTTTTAAAAAACAAAAATCCGTAATATTTTACGACTTTTTTGGTATAGGACATAAATTTCCTTAAATTTTCTTTTATCAACAAGCTATTTGTCCTTTATAATAAAAAACACACCTTACCCACAGATTGTGAATAAGATGTGTTTTAAGATTTTTTTTTACATCATCCCTCGCTTTTGCTTGTGGCAATCGCGGCAGAGAAGTTGTCCGAGTCTTTCCTGATCCGGCTGAAAAGGAAGTTCGTGGATAGCGGCTCCGCATCCTGAGCATGACCAGTTTCCCTGGTGCATGGTGCGAGGACCTCTATCATTGTTTCGATCTCCTCCTCTGTTGTCTCTATCTCCACGTTTTGCTTTGTGGCAATCGCGGCAGAGAAGTTGTCCGAGTCTTTCCTGATCCGGTTGAAAAGGAAGTTCGTGGATAGCGGCTCCGCATCCTGAGCATGACCAGTTTCCCTGGTGCATGGTGCGAGGAGCAAAACCACCTCCGTTGTTATCGTACGCCATTTTAAATCAAATTTATTTAAATTCTCGACCTTAATCGTGTAGGGCAAGATGGCTTCTTCACGAGCACAACGCTTTATGAAAACGACCTTCTTTATCGCCGGAAACACTATGGAGATATTATAGTCAAAAGGAACAGGTAAAGTCAAACAAAAAATGGCCAATTTGAGCTTTATAATATTTACTTAAACGATTGTAAAGGGTAATATTGTTTATATACGTAATTCCCCCCGTCGTTCAATGGATAGGACGTAAGTTTCCGGAACTTATGATGCAAGTTCGATTCTTGCCGGGGGGACATCTAGTAGCCGAATAGAATAGATAATAGATTAAAAAAACAACTGATTTATATGCCATTTGAATCATTACATACACACACAACTCTTTCCGACGGGAAACTATCACACCAGGAAATGTTTGAACTTGCCGAGACGCTTGGTGTTTCAGTCATCGCTTTTACCGACCACGATGCTATTCTTAATAATAAGGCTTATGCCTATCTCGATTCAGTTCGCAATTCAAGGACTAAATGGGTTTCAGGTATTGAAATAAGCGCCGCTCCTCCAAAAGAGATTTCAGGGCTTGGAAAGGGCGGATTACATGTCGTCGGTCTCTTTGTTGATCCGAACAATGAGGCTCTTATGGAACACTGCACAAAAGCCCAATCCGCGAGAATTGTTCGGATGGAGAAAATTGTGGGCAATCTTACCGGTCTCGGGTTTACCATAAGCACAGAAGATTGTTTAAAGGCCTCTGGCGGTGAAGCGGTCGGAAGACCTCATATTGTTGAAGCTCTTAAAAACCACGAAGAAAATGAAGGCGTTATGGCCGTTCTTGTCGAAAAGATGAAAAGTGAGGCCGAAACAAATGAATCAGTTCGTGTTAAATATGAAAAAATGATTGGCGGTGGACCTCATCAACTGCCCTATTCCCTTTTTCTTTCACCTGATGCGTATTTTAAGGCATACGAAGAAGTTTCTTATGCTCCTGACCTTGATGAAACTACTAAACTCATCAGAGACGCCGGCGGTATTTCCATTATTGCCCACTACTTTACCATAAAACAAAAGATGCCATTTCCTTTTATAGAGAAATTATTGGAAGAAAAGAGAATTGACGGATTGGAAACAGTTTATGGTCTCTGGAAAATGGGGCAAAAAGATGAAGCTGAGCTTGAAATGGAAAAAACAGAAATCCGAAGGCTTCTTCTTAAGCACAATGGAATTGAATCAGGAGGACCGGACGCTCACACGGAAGAAGACATGAGAAAATATGTAGACCTTGGAAGTTTCTCTGCTCTTTCAATCGGAATGACGGAAAAAATACTTTCTTCAGGTAAAGTAAATAAAGATTGGTCTTCCTTATAAAACCTCTTTCAAAACAAAAAAAGAAACGATGCGTCATTGGACGCATCGTTTTTGTTGCCAGATAAAAATAATCCCCGATAGATTCTTTAACCTCGAATCCGCGAGGTTCGGTATCTTGCTGTTTATTAAACAGAGAAAACCGGAATGGACGGCGAAATATTGGAAATACTTCTATCTGTTTAAATTATACACCCTTTAGTATGTTTTGTCAACATATCAAAAAAACACCCTTTTTGAATGGGTGTTTTCTCGGTTCCTATTAAATATCAAGATTAGCGAGTTTGGCGTTGGATTGAATGAATGATTTTCTTGAGGGCACGTCTGTTCCCATGAGAACATCAAAGACTCGGTCAGCATCTTGGGCATCTTCAATTTTTACTCGTTTGAGGACACGTCTTGCCGGATCCATGGTTGTTTCCCAAAGTTCTTCAGGGTTCATTTCTCCGAGACCTTTGTATCGCTGAATGGAAACTTTTCCGGAATTTTTCTTGGCGGTTTCCGTAGCTTCTGATTCTTCCTCTGTTGGTTCAGGTTCTCCTTCCTCATGAATAGCTTCCACTTCAATTTCCGGAGCATCCTTACCGACAAGCCTTTCTTTTTCTTCGTCAGAATATGCATACATGACTTCCTTCCCTCTTTTTATTTTATACAAAGGCGGTTGAGCGATATATATAAAACCTCCTTCAATGAGCGGTTTGAAATAACGATAAAAAAGAGTAAGAAGAAGTGTGCGGATATGTGCCCCGTCTACGTCGGCATCTGTCGCGATAATAACTTTGTGATAGCGAAGTTTACTAATATCAAAAGTATCTCCAATAGCCGTACCCATAGCAACGACCAGAGATTTTACTTCTTTTGAAGAGAGCATTTTATCAAGACGAGCTCTTTCAACATTCAAGATTTTTCCTTTGAGCGGTAAGATTGCCTGTGTTCGTCTGTCGCGACCTTGTTTACTTGAACCACCTGCGGAATCTCCCTCGACGATAAAGACTTCAGATTCTTCAGCACTGTGAGATTGGCAGTCAGCCAACTTTCCGGGAAGAGTGAGTCCTTCAAGCGCCCCTTTGCGAAGAACGCTGTCTTTCGCGGCTTTAGCGGCCTTACGAGCACGCAGAGCGATAACCACTTTGTTTACGATAGCTTTACCGTCATCAGGATGTTCTTCCAAAAACATTCCGAAAGTTTCTGAAAAAGCTTTATCAACGGCTCCACGAGCTTCTACGGATCCTAATTTAGATTTTGTCTGACCTTCAAATTGAATTTCGCGTAATTTTACAGAGATGGCTACGGTCAAACCTTCGCGTACGTCATCACCGGTGAAAGCGTCATCCCCTTCTTTAACAAGATTATTTTTCTTTGCGTAATCATTCAATGCGCGAGTAAGAGCGGTACGGAAACCGGTAACGTGCATTCCTCCTTCAGGGTTAAATGTATTATTCGCAAAAGCCATTTCGCGAGAGGAGATGTCGTCAACATACTGGAGAGCGACTTCAACACCGACTTTATCAACATCCTTATTGCAATAAAAAACATTCTTATGGACCGGCTTCTGGATTTCATTATAAAACTTAACCAAAGAAACAAGACCCCCTTCGAAGTAATAGGTTGAAGAAGGAAGTTCGAGGTTGAGTTCTCTAACATAAAAAACATCTTCATCATTGATTTTTCCGGTATAATCGCGAGCATCAATGATAGAAACACGCAACCCGCGAATAAGATACGCTTGCTGACGGAGATGTCCGACAATTTGAGGAAGATTAAATTTAATTTCGCTGAAAATCTCCGGATCTGCTTCAAAAGCGACAATGGTTCCATGTAAGTCAGTCTTCCCTATTTTCTTTACGGGAGCTTTTCTTTTTCCTTTTGAATATTCCTGGAAATGTATCCCGCCTTCTTTGTGGACCATGACATACATATATCCGGAAAGTGCGTTGACGACTGATGATCCGACTCCATGCAAACCTCCGGAAACCTGATAACCTCCGTCACCGAATTTACCTCCTGCGTGAAGCGTAGTAATAATCGTTTCAAGTGCGGAAACTTTTGTCTTCGGATGAATGTCTACAGGGATACCGCGTCCGTTGTCTGTAACACGGATGCGATTATTCGGCATAAGCACCACCTCAATATCATTGGCAAAACCACCCATAGCTTCGTCGCGGGAGTTATCGAAGATTTCCCAGATGAGATGGTGGAGCCCTTCAACACCGGTAGAACCGATGTACATTCCGGGTCGTCGTCGTACCGGCTCAAGACCTTCCAAAACGGAAATATCTTTCGCACTATATGCAGCAGATGCTTTATTTTCTTCTTCTTTTTTTGTCATGTGAATCAATAGAAGAGCGTGTTTTCAGCCCTCTTTTAAGTCTTTTTTATACTCGTTTATTATACCAAAATTAGAGAAAGAAAGGTACTTGACATGCTACGAATAATATCTCGTTAATTTGTACAAAAAACTTCGTTCGCGATTGCGACCGAAGTTTATTTTTTTATATTTTAGTATTCAAAACTGACGATACAGGTTGGACGGCCATGCCTTCTTTCAAAATCTTGCGGGCCTCCATTTTTACAGTAATGTACGATGAGATCGCCCGGGGTTGCTTCTCTTCCGAGAGAATCTTCCGCATATCGACGATTATCCTCTCCGAATATTTCGAAAAGTTGCCGTTCGACGAGCTCCGAGTGAGATAATTCACTTGGATCCTCTACTTCACGAATATCAAAATCGAGATGAGTTTTATCGCACATAATATTTTTCTTTATAAGTATAGTATACACCCATTTTAAAAAAGAAAAGCAAAAGTTTTCCACAGGAACAAATTCCCAAAACAAATTCTATGAATTAATAATCTTTGGAAAAATAGCCAATCTTCTCCAGTTTTTTTTGAAGCGGTCGAAGGAGACAAAAAGATTTTCTTTTGTCGTGCAATCCTCATCATCGGGGTCATGATAATAAAACCCAGAAACTCCGTTTTCATCTTTTTCAAATCCCGTAAAAAGCACCATGTGAAATTTTCTTTCCACTTCCCAATTTTTTATCGTTGAAATCATTATCGGATTACCCTTTTCGAGAGCCGAGGTAATATCATTAACTCCTACACCAAAAAGTTCATCGCTTTTATATTCTTTTCTCTCGCAAGAAATCCCATATTTTTCGAGAATTCCCACAAGAGCTTTATGCGTCCATCCAAGTTCAGGGTTATATCCATAGATTTCCTTGGTTTCCAAAATCAGATCGTTTAAGGTCGGAGCTTTTTTTTGTCCGGCATCCAAAACCATTTTTGCACAAGCAACGGCACAAGAACGCTGTTTCCAATAGTCGGAAACATTAAGATGCTGTGAATAATACGGAATGTTGAGCAATACGCGCATAAAAGGTTTTAGGGATTAGTTTTTAGGGATTAGGGATAGGCAATGGAGTAAGACTGTGGTTGTCTAAAACCTGTAACCTGTAACCTAAAACCTAGAAAGATTTATCGTACTTTCCATCCTTCCATCCCGTTCAATATTTCAGTGATTTTTTCCATGATGATATTTATTTCTTCATCGGAAAGTGTTTTTTCTTGAGATTGGAATACTAAACGAAATGCGTAGGAAGTTTTCTTCGTTCCGTCTTCAAAAGTTTTTTCAAACACATCAAAAAGAGTTGTTCGAACGAGCAAATCTCCTGCGTTTGATTTAATTAATGACGACACGTCATCTTTTGAAACGTCAGAGGGTACAAATACGGCGATATCACGGAGCATAAACGGGTAGATAGAGATTTTCTCGTACCGTTTTTCTTTTTTAGTGTCTTCCTCAAAATGATGATCCGTCGGGGCTTTTAATTTATTTATGATTGATTCCAGGTCAAAATAAATAATTGACGGATTCCATGCTTTGCCGATCATGCTGACGGAAAGTGCTTCGGTGAGTTTTTCCTCCGCGCTAAAAAGAATATTCTTAACAACTTCTTCCTTCTTTTTGACGTGGCCGTAGATATCGACTCCGAGACAAAGCGAAATATATTCCCTTCCCCCTTCAAAAACTTTTCCGATTTCAAATAACTTTATTTTTGAAAGACCGAGTATCGGGGCGTTGCGGACATTGAGTTCGAGCGCTTTTTCCATATTTCCGGAAAGAGTACTGCGCAAGAATTTTTTATCGCTTGCGATAGGATTTTCAACTTCTATCTCCCCTTTTTCAGCAAACGCGTATGTTGAAATCTCTGAAAAACCTTCATCCGAAAGAATCTTTCTGATAAGGTCGGTATAATGGAATGTTTTATGAATCGCCGGAATAAATCCTTCCATGACGGGTTTTACAGAAATTATTTTTTCATATCCATAGATTCTTCCGATTTCTTCGACAAGGTCTTCTTTTCTGCGGAGATCGAGGCGTTCGAAAGGCGCAGTAACAACGAAGCGATTTTCGTCCATTCCCGGGAGTCGTCCATATCCGACGATATTTTTAAACTTCTCGCTTTCTTTCAAGTCTTCCATGACAACTGCTCCTTTGCTTTTTGTGGCATGAATAACTTTTCCGTCTCCAAGATAGATTCCGCAATGATCAAGGCCTTCGGGAACCTTTGTTCCTTTCATAAACTCAACGGTTTCATAATAAATGTTGCCTTCATTTGTATTTGCAAAGACAACATCTCCGGGAAGAATATCATTTTCAGAAACCTTTTCCATATAAACATACATATCCACAGAAACACGAGGGAGAGAAAAACCGGCTTCTGAATAGAGGTAGGATACGAACGATGAACAATCAAAAGCTTTTGGCGCATCAAATGAAACACTCGCACCGCGAACATACGGTACGCCGATAAGTGTCGGTGCTAGGGTTAAAATTTCGGTTCTCGGCAAAACAATTTTATATTCAAACTGAAAATTCTTGAGAATAGATTCAGCTTTTGCTTCTGTAAATACGGTTCCAAGAATATTATTTAATTCAGAAACAGACGTGCCGACTTTCCAAGGCGACATGACGCGGGGGTATACATCAACAATTTTTCCTACATGAAAGTTTGGACCTGCAGCATATACGGAGAGGAGCGATGCAACGTACTCAATAGCCTTTTTTGTTTTTTCCGGCGTAATCTCATTTTCAAAACGAATTGAGGCATCCGTACGAATACCAATAGCGCGCGAAGTTTTGCGCATATTTCCCGGTGCAAAGTTTGCCGATTCAATAATGATATTTTTTGTATCCCCCATCACTTCGGCTTTCTTTCCTCCTTTAATTCCGGCAATGGCAAGCGGGTCTTGATCATCGGCGATAACTAAAATATTTTCATTGAGGGTGATATCTTTTCCATCAAGTGTTTGCAATTTTTCTCCTTCTTTCGCTTTACGCACAATAAGGTGAGCGGAGTTTGAGGTGGAAGTGAGTTTGTCGGCGTCAAAAGCATGAAGAGGTTGTCCGGTCTCAAACATTACGAAATTCATAATATCAACAACGTTATTGATAGAACGCTGTCCAATGGATTCAAGATGTTTTTTCAAATATTCGGGAGAAGCGCCGACGACAATGTCTTCCGCAAATTGACCGGTATAGCGACGGCAGAGTTTTTCATCTTCAATAACAATGGAAAGTTTTCGGGTATTTCCTTTTTTCGGTTTGGAAAGTTTTCGTTCAATAGTTTTTTTCCCGAGAATCGCACCGACTTCCGCCGCCATTCCTTCATAACAAAGGCAATCATGTGAACGATTAGGTAAAACCGAGATATCAATAACCGGGCCATTTTCGGATTTCTCAATTCCTTCCACTTCAAAAGTATGGAACGTAATTTCGTTCGCCAATTTTTCCGCATCTGGAAGCGGTTTTTTAAAATACTCGTTGAGCCAAGCGTGTGATATTTTCATAGTTTTTATTTTGAATTTTGTACCGCATCTATAATGATCTGTTGTACCCTTGCGAATTCATCTTCGCTGTAAGCACATTTTTGAATTTCTAAATATAATCCCGGTTTAATCGCATTTATAAGCCTAGGAATCTCCCGAAGTTTTTCGATGTCGCTTCTTGACTCTATTAATGTTTGTCTCAATTTCGGCTCCTTTTCACAAAGCATTTCAAGCCCCGTGGCGGCAATAGAAGATCCGGACCATACAATACCGTCAGGGTTTCCGGCACTACGACTTTCTTCATCGTTGTAGAAATATTTCCTCGAAATTCGGTAAGGAATATGTGGACTATTCTCTATTTCTTTCTCTTTTAATATATTTTTTTCTTTTTCTCTATCTGAAATATTTTGGCTACTATATTCTCCCCGAAGGAGGTCGGCAAATCCTTCTTCCAAAAAAGAGCCCCAAGGAAATTTAGTACAGGGGAGAACAAACCCGCACCGAGGGCGCCAAACGGCATTTTCTATTTCAGAATAATCCTCATATGTATTGGAGGCATGAGCTTGCTCATGAACTAATACCCCTTCCAGGGAGACACTGTCGATATTTTTTTCTTCGACTGCCCCTTTTCTCACAAAAATAATATCCAACTCAGACAAATAGCTACCCTGCACTCCGTTGGCAAAACTATTTTTCAAATCAAATAAATCTTTGCAAAGATTATCAAGTTCGGGGAGATCTTCATCATTAAAAAAAACAAACTCCGAAACAGGTAAATCCAGCGACCAGAGAAATTCGCTCACCCTTTCAATATCCAGACCATCAGTTTTGCTTTCAAAATTTTTTAGAATATTCTCACGCGCTTCTTTACAAAAAGAAGGCATTTCAATTATTCTTTTTACTTTTTTAATTTTTTCAATTCCATTTTCCATTTTTAAAATTGGTTTACGAATTTTAAGTCACCGGAGTAAAACAAGCGCACATCGTCGATTCCGAAGCGGAGCATGGTGAGTCTTTCTATTCCGACTCCGAAGGCGAAACCTTGCCATTCTCTGGGATTTATTCCCGCACTCTCCAATACTTTCGGATGAACCATTCCGGCCCCCATAATTTCAATCCAACCCGTTTGTTTGCAGATGTTGCACCCCTTCCCTTCACATTTAAAACAAGACATATCTATTTCAACTCCCGGTTCAACAAACGGGAAAAAACTCGGGCGAAAACGAATCTCTATTTGTTTTCCGAAGAATTTCATAAAGAACTTGGAAAGCATCCATTTCATGTTAGAAAGTGAAATATCTTTTCCTACCATGAGCCCTTCAGCTTGAAAAAATTGCGTTTCGTGTGTAGCGTCAGTCGCTTCATAACGAAAAACTTTTCCCGGTGCAATAATCGCAAACGGAGGTTTATGGGTTTCCATATAGCGGACCTGAACGGGTGAAGTGTGTGTACGAAGGAGTTTCCCCGCAGATTTCGGCTTCAACCAAAAGGTATCCCACATATCCCGAGCCGGATGATCGGCGGGAACGTTGAGTGCGTCAAAGTTATAAAACTCGGTTTCAATTTCCGGGCCGTCCACAATCTCAAAGCCGAGTTTGGAAAAAATGCTTCCAATCTCTGTAATCATTTGAGAAATGAGGTGAATATGCCCAATTTCGCCGTCTTTTGACGGATTTTCAGTTTTTGTGTCCATTGCTCAATTATTACAAAAAAATCGACAAAAATAAAGGGGTAATCTTTTTTTACAAGAGATTAATGTTAAAAATATTTTTTAATAAAAGAATCCCCTATTTCTGTTTTCTCTCATACAAGCCAACCAGTTCAGCCTCGTCAATGATGTGCCCTTTCATTTCGGAAAGAAGCTCTGACTTGCTCGACTCTTCAGAAAGAGAAAGAATGATATCAAGCGCAAACAATTTAAAAAAATATCGGTGAGTTCCATTCGGAGGACATGGTGGTTCATAAGCTTTTCCACCACTGGAATTCGTTCCATAGACTCCGTTTGGAGGAAGCCCCTCCTCTATTCTTTCTGTTTCAGGAGAAATATTCCATACCAGCCAGTGGTCCCACATTCCGTCGGGGCGAATCGAATGAGGAACATCGGGATCTTCCATGATGAGGGCTAGGCTTTTTGCTTCAGCCGGAACATCAGAAAAAACAAGAGGAGGATTAATTTCTTCCCCGTCACAGGTATATTTTCGAGGAATCTGTTCTTTCTGGGTAAACCCCGGGCACGTAATTTTCATAAGAATAGTATAATCCTTTTTTTCAATATTCAAAAACCCTTATTTACGAAACTTTGTGTAATATGCTATACTCGCACCAGAAACGGAACGCGGAAACAAACTTCCAATAACCCCACTTTTCACATATATATCCCCGGATTATTCGGGAAGGAGTTCCTCGTGAATAAGAACTTTGAAAAATTACATGCCCTAATATTTGCACTTTTTTTTATTATTATCGTCATAGGTTTATCCTTCTTCGGATTAAACAAATCCGAAACGGAATATACGAATGATTTTGCGACGCCGACGACAATCTCGGTACAATATCCCCCTACCCCCTTTGATGTAGCAAAAACAAACCCGCCTTATGTTTGCCCACAAAAAATAGACAAGCTTTGTGAAGCTTATGATATCATTCAAAAAAAATATATCAGAAAAATTTCCGACGAAGAATTAACCGGAATATTTATGGAAGGAATAACGAGAGAATTTCGTGAGCCTGATTCTTCAAAAACACTCGATTTGAAAATTGTTCCCGGTAATCTCGTCTGTTCACCAAATCTTCAAAAACTCTGTGATGTCTACGATACGGTAAAAAATAAATACGGTGAAAGACTTTCCGACAAAAAACTTGTGGAAATGTTCATCAATGGTTTTATTACCGTCATAAAAGAAACGGATCCTTATTCCAAATATGCTTCCTCTGTTGAAGAAAATATTGATTATTTTCAATATTCCGGTGTCGGAATAGTTACTGAAAAACAAGAATCATTTCCCTTTCACTTGTTAGTTCGAGTATCAAAAGAAAACAATCCGGCTTATCTCGCGGGAATCAGACACGGAGACCGAATTACTCATATCAATGGAGACTCGGTGATAAACAAAAGCACGAAACAATTGAATGCTCTTATCCGAGGAAAAAAAGGAACGTCCGTTCGACTTACTGTTATCCAAGGATGTAACGAGAAATCAAAAGACATCACTCTTATCAGACAAGATACGAGGGATGTAATGTCAGGTGCGATAAAAAAACTTGATGGGAAAATTGGCTACATACGTCTTGCTGAGTTTAATGCCGGTTCAGCGATTAAAATACGCACCGGTATTGAAAACTTTCAAGATGATTACGGAAAAATGAACGGCTTAATATTAGATCTTCGGAATAATCCGGGCGGACAAGTCTTAGAGGCCAGTAAAATCATAGGACTTTTCGTCGATAAAGGTTCGGCACTCTTTGAGCAAGGACAAAAAGGAAATTACATTTCTTGGGATCTCTCTCCAAGCAGTAATGATATGCTCCATGGAAAACCAATCGTTGTTCTCGTGAATAAAGATTCAGCGAGTGCTTCGGAAATAACTTCCGGAGCTTTGCAAGATTATAAACGAGCCACAATTGTCGGTACAAACACCTACGGCAAGGGATGCTTGCAAAAAACATGGCACATGAAAGATAAATCTATTCTTTATCTAACGGGGGGATATACTTTTACCCCAACACAAAAAGCCATCAACAAAGTAGGAATACAACCCGATGTTTTTGTTTTGGAAGGAAAAAACGAATCTTGCACCGGAGACGAACAATTACAAAAAGCGATAGAGTTATTGAAATCAAAATAATAATCTCTAAAATAATATAAAAACTTAACAACCTCAGAATATCTTCTGCGGTTGTTTTTTTATAAAGTAAGCCCCATCAATATAACATTGATGGGGCTTTTGATTTACTGCGAAAAACTTATTGAACTGTTTATTCATCTTAGACAACCGTGCGCACGGTGTCGCCGTAGAAATATAACTAAAATCTATCTTAAACACTCGTTGCAACGAGGTCGCCGTAAGATGTCCAGATCATTTGTTTTTCTTATACTACTATTAAATCATCGAGAATTTATAACTTTAAATCAGAGCATGATTGAAACTTTTTCCATCTTAGACAACTGCAAAACAGTATCGCCATAGAACTTTTTCTAATCTATCTTAGACAATAGCCGTCGCCATGCCGCCGTAAGATGTTTAATTTTACATCATGCTTCTCATTTATGCTGTTTGTTTCAAGTACGCTTGGATTAATCCGTCACGTACGTTTTTGTTTATGTTTTTCACCGGTACATTACCGGGAATGATAACCCTTCCGTCTTCAGTCAATGGAAGATAAATTTTGTTACCTTCACAGACTTTCAAATCCCCTGCAACAGTGATTGCATTCAAAAGACTTTCGTCTTCATCTCTGATTACAAACACACGAACAGGTTTATTTTCTTCGCATTCTTCATCGACTACTGAAGTAATAACTTCAGAATCAGTTCTTTCTGATAATTTTTCGGTTTTAACTTCTTTCTTGCCGATGAAAACAAAAATGCCAAATGAAACGATGGTAACTACTAACAACAGGTCAAACATAATGAATACCTCAAGGAGTGCGAAGTGACTGATTGGAGATGAAGCAACCGGAGCGGTTACTACATTATTTATTGGTGCTAAAGAGGGCAAAACGGCCTTTTCCACCGCAATTATTTGTTTTACAACGGGTTGTTCAGATGCGACGGTATATGTTTTTTCAGCACCAACTTCAGTGCTTTTCACATATGTTTTTTCGCCAATTGTTATCTTTTCAGGAACAATTCCTTCATCAGATAAGATGGCGAAATGAGTCGCCTGTGTTTCAAGTTTTCCTGATACGGGAACAGTCAAAATCTTATTAGGATTATGATTAACTTGTTCTTGTGTCATTCCTTCAACACGAAGCCATAATGCTAGGTGTTTTTTGTAATGATTTCCGTACATGGAGCCATTATAATCGTCACTCAATTCACTTCGATATTGATAATACCAATCGGAGTAAGTAGAATTCTGTGACATTCCGTATTGTTTTACGGGTACTACCGTATAAGAGGCGCTTGCAATCGAGATTCCGAAGAACACGATTAGCATTGCGACAATAAATTTCGCGAATATCTTACTCATTTGATACCTCCGAGATTTGGTATTTTTGAGAAATTATTTTTTTAGTTTATCTCTGTAAACCTCCCTGCCACTGTGCGTGGAGAAATTTTTACAGGAACCACTGGTTTCAAAGATTTTTTTATATCGACTGTTGCTGTTTTTTCATCACTAACTTTTTTAGTGAGAATTGGTTTTACATCTTGAATCAATTTGTCCGGTACCGCTACTATTTTTTTAGGCGGTTCCACTACTATCTTATTCTTTTCAGGCAAAATTGTTTCTGTTTCTTTTTGTACAATTTTCGGCGATGTAACTGCCGGTTCTTTTTTGAATTCTGTTTTTGAAACAGGTAACCACTTTCCGTCTATGTTACAAAGGGGCGTTGGTGGCAAATATTCTTCATTTCCAACCTTAACGCTTGCCGTCATGCAATAAATTCCATCGGCTCGTTGTCCGAAGTCTTTATGCAAAACAGAAATATCAATCCCGTTTTCTGATTTCCAAACATCCGGAATACTTCCTTCCGAATGTACCGTTTTTATCCCGTCCTCAATATCGATTTTATCTTTTTGAGTAAGCCCCACAACAGAGCAACCCGACAAGACTAAAATCAAGATGGAAAGAATAAAGAAAAGATTACTCTTCTTCATTTTTTAACCATTCACCCTCCCAAAAAAGGAGGGTGCCGATAATGTTACGTTATTGTAAGATGAAAGAGGATATTATCCTTTTTCACTGCCTTGGTTGTGCAGCACTGATTTTTTGAATCATTGCGGGAATAGGGTGACCAAGAGTTGCGTTTGGCGCTTCTGTTATGAAATACACAACAACGCCTGTACCGTTACTCTCTACCGCTAAACCATGATTTTTTCCCCAACTGAAGATACTACCGACACCAACACCGGCCGCAGGTAATCCACTGACTTGTGGTGTTACTTGAATGCCACTTCCACTTACTGCTGTACCATGAAAATAGGTATTATTTTCATACACAACAACGGGAATAATTGGTTTTGAATACCCGACGAAGCGTGGCTCACCATTTTGGTTCAACCATGTTCCATTAGCATTTTTCGCAAATCGTAACGCTTGCATGACTAATGTGTCCGCCAATGTAATATCTTGTTTTTCCTCGTCAAATACCGTTCTCGCCGCTACATGACCCAAAACAAAATATGTTTTTTTCGAATCAATCCTTGCGAAATAATCAGAAATAACTCTGTAACTGGTAAGAGAAGGGCCGAAAGTAACTTTCGCATTTCTTGAGGCAGGATCATTTACAAAGAAATCTTTATTCGGGTTCCATACCATAAGAGCGAAGTCTGTTTTTGCGAATTCCGGCTGCGCACGTTCCGTATCAAGTACGTCGGCGTCGGGGATATTTGCGTTTGAAAGTTCGGCAAGAACTCTGCTTAACTCGTTATTGTTTTCCGCGAGAGTCGGACTTTTTGTAAAGTTTGTCGGATTAGGCGTAACAGCCGGATTAGCGTTAGGCATAAAGACAGGGGCATTTCCGGACGAAGTATTAATACTACCCCCTTGTGCGACGGCCTGAGCCGTAGCGCCCGCTGTGACATTTACTCTTGTTGAACCATCATCTGCGTAAGCAGCAAAAGTAAAGCCAAGACAGAAGATTATTGCAATAATTTTATTCATTTTCACACTCACCTGGTAAATTAAAGGAAATTTTGAAGGATTAAATCCTTCCTCTCAACCATTCAAGAGAGAAGGGTTGTTTGCCTTTGAAAAATCAGCTTTTTCAGCGGAATTAAACAATATTTCGAATAAGAATTTTTCTCGTCGATATAAATCGATACTCTATTTTTCTCATTATTCTCAACAATTTATTTTTCAAAGATCTGATTCTCGATAACACGAAAATTTCGTTTACACAAGATTCCTGAATATAATGGCAAATTTAAAAGGTTTTGTCAAGCTTTTTTTAAGGAGATAAAAACCCTTATTTTATAAGCTATTTTGGAAATTACAAAAAATAAATGTTGACAAATATTTACTATGCTTAATTTATATATAAAAATTGCTCTCAAATAAAAAAACTCCCCACATTGTGGGGAGCTGACTTTTAACACGACCTAGTGGTCATTTCTGGTTATTCCTGTTGAGGAGTTATCGTAATAGTCCCAAAGAACTCAGATCTACTAGACCCTGAAGAAGAGATTAATCCGGTTGTTGGATTGATAGTAGTGCTCGTCGCACTGTTCCCTGCAGTACCTGAAATGGTATTATCAAGGATTTTTCCATCTACACCAACGTTTCCGTGAGTAATACTTGTTCCATGATCAGCTGAAATTACAGAATACTGATCATTTGCAACTTGTCCGGAAACAAAAGACGGATCAATTTGTAATGAAACACTTCCTAGGATCGCACTTTCTGCGAGAGACTGTTTGGCTCCGCCACCAACTGTGGAGGCTGTTCCGTTGGAAATCCCCCCGGCAGCAGTATCTGAACCGGAAAGTGTTCCTGAAAGATTCATGATGTTACCTGTGTTTATCTGTGTTACATCACCGTATGATTGTGCAATCGAATGAGTATAGCCGGTAACGGACGAAATTTTGGTTGTAGGAGTTATAGCCGGTGGAGTCGTAACATCTAATGCAAAAGCAGAAGATCCAAGAACCATAGAAATAACCGTTGCTAATATTATTCTTTTCATCTCTTTTATTTTCCTATTCAAAGGTAAAAGTTAGTCAAAATGACAAATGCCCAGGAAATATAGTGCGCGAAGAAAAAAGAGACGATAGAAAGGAAATATACAAACCTACGTCTGCAAATTTCCAACATCACCCAAATATCAAAGAGCGCAGGGTTCAGATTGAGATGAACTCAAATGAACTTTTCAAATGCTAACATAAATAACAAATCAAGTCAACTATTTTGTAAAGTGTTCAAAGTTTATCCGTAAAAACCCCTTTTAAAGGGCCACATTTGAAATAAGACTAAAAAGAACATAAAAGGGAGGGGACTAATTTTTTAAAGTTTCTTTTACCGCGATTACATCCCCTTCCATCCCGTGAAGTACCGCCTCAAATCGAGCACAAAGGTTTTCTGAAAGCGCAAACATTTCATCAAGCTCGGCTCTCTTGTTAATAAAAGTTCGTGTATAAATATACAGCTTGTTTTGAATGAATTCGAATCCGAATTTTTTTGATGTTTCAATGAGTTCTTCCATGACATCCGGAGTAAATATTTCGTACGCTTCCATTTCAAAATCCTTTTGAACGGTCAATGAAAAATACTTGTTAAAATTACCCTCCAGTTTAAGATTAACACCGCCGTCAAAAACGGGTATGTCATTCGAAAAAAATAAATCCGGTTTATGGACTAAAATATGAGGAACGATGCAATCAAAGGTTTTTTCAAAAACAGTATTTTGATAGGTTCGCGATGATTTCCCTTCCCCCACAACGTAGGAATAGAGGAATATTCTGACGGGGTGCGATTCTTTTGTACTGTTAAGAACGTGCGAAATTGAACGACCATGACCTATTCCAAAAAGTGATCCGACAACACTCCCCATATCGCCTTGGTTTACATACTCATATCCGAGGTCTTTTGCGAATTGCCTCATAAGGAGACCTCTGACTTTATTCAGGTTATAAGCATAAATCACAAAAAGACCGGCCGCACCGCAAAAAATGAAATCAATGTAATCATTAGTTAAAACGCCTAATAATATTGCCGTAGCGATAATAAGAAATGCCAACAAATAATTTTGTCGACGCATAAGGATAAACTGCATTGTTGATTGATTTACATCACTAACACGCCCAACATCATCCACGGAAGAAACTTCTGTTTGCATTATTGATGTTTGTATTTTCTCTGTGTCATTCATATAAAAAGTAGATTAAAAAAACTGCCAAAAACCCTCCAAGTCCGCCAAATGAATTTTAGTCTTCTTTTTCAGATACTGATTCACAGGCTTCAAAATACAGCTTACTCATCTCTTCCACGTCTTCTGAAGTAACATCGTGTTCTAGCTGTTCTTGAACAAAGCTTTGAACCAAGGGGAGATGAAAAATAACGGCGGGAAGATTGGAATTTTTAGACGGCGATTGAGGCAGTGAGGAATCCGAAAGAAAATTTTTCATATTGAGAAAAACAGCGCGGATGTTGTTTACATCGGTAATTTTTGAAATCTCCAAAATGAGCGGGTGGTTCAGATTAAAAGATTCCATATGTGAAATCATATTTTCACACTCTTTTATAAAAATATTTTTAGCTGTTTCATTCATAAATAGAGGGAGATTAAATTATGCAATTTCGTGTAAAACATCTGCGAGTTTTGTTTTTTTTGTTATCACCGATGAATCCTTGGGAGAAAACATTTTTACTTTTCCAAAAGTATCTGTTTGTCTTGAAATAGCGCGCTTTACCATTACTTCATTTTCCATGGCTATTTTTCTATTCAAATCTTCAGGATTGGAATAAGGTGACAAAATTCGATTCAATCTGTTTTCGATACCCGACAAATCCGGCTCATCTTGGCCGATTTCTCGCAATGAAAATAAGTTTCCACCATCACGAACAACCACCCCCGCAGTAGAACGGCGAAATTCTTCCGTCATAAGCTTCATCATTTCATCTGCCGTCGCGTAATCATAATTATTGTTGTAAGTCCCAAAATAAGGAATATCTACGCGAAAAACCTGAAGCCCGTTATTATTTGTCGTTTCAACAAGGTCGATAATTCTCTTTTCTGCCGAAGCATCAAAACGGATAGCTCCCGTCCCAGGGTCTATCGTTTCCAAGCGTATTATTTCTTTTTTAAGAGTTTCAACGGATAATTTTTCGCCGTCTTTACGTGCTGAAAAAAGTTGACCTTCTTTTTCTTGTATTAATCGTATGTTCCCTTCAACCCCCCTTGCCTGATCTAAATATTTAGAAGCCGTACTCGAAATAGCTTCCGAATCATAAAATGGTTTTTCCGGTAAGGTAGCACCGGGATGAGCTTTAATCCATGAAATATCCGCATCGGCAACAGCCAGTCCATCCATAAGGTTGCTGACATCCTCCTCGAAATTTTCTGTAAGTAAAATATTTTTAGGAGATGACCGATAAAAATCAAGAGGAGCAATCCATTTTTCTACGGGAATCAATTTCAATTTTTTTAAAGCCAAAGCTCTCAATAAATTCGCGGATCTTTTTTCATTTCCGGAAGAATTTAATTGAAGACGCAACCATGCCATTAATTTATCAACTTCCCCTTTTTGTATTAATTCAAGATATTCCGGCTCCTTCGTGATAATCTTCATCTCTGCTTTAATATTTGTTTCCAACATCGCATCTTCATATGCTTCACGTCCGATTTTATCATCAATCAACATTCGTTCCTTTTCCGCATTATATTCTCGGAATAATTCATCCAACCGATTGTCATCTTTCTTTGTCATAAAAATAATCTCATCTCCGCCGACACGAACAATCTCGAACGGTCTTTCTTCAATATTCTCACCAAAAATTCTTCCGGCCACACGAGTTAATAGATGAAAGCACTCATCAACATTTTTTCTCGATTCTGAAGGATTTTCGTTCGGACTATGAAGCATGGTGTTTCCAATCCCCATTCCTGCCATATCCCCAAGAACAACGTCTACAGAGTCGCCAAACTTATCCCGCAAATACTGAGCACCTTCCGGTAAATACAAAAGTTCTTTTTTCCTCATTCCCGTCATATTATCTAAACGAAGGTGATATTCTCTTCCCTTGCCGGAAAATTTACGCTCAGAGGACGGAGCAATCGGTTCTTCTGTTTTCATGTTATTTTGAAAAAAATTCTCGGAGTTCATAAAGCAAATTCAATAAGCCTATTATACCTCTTGTAAATCAATAATTAAAGACAACCCCTTTTACAGGATATTTATTCAGAATTATCCAATGAGACATAAAAAAAGACCGAAAAAATTTCGGTCTTTGGAATTCACTTCTCAACCTCAGACAGAAGATCTTCAAGACTCGGTTCTTTCAATGATTGTTTGTAATAACTTTTGCATATTTCAATCTTATCGGGAGTTATCGTTTTTTTCAGATTCAAGAAATCAATATTTGCCCTGAATTGATTCCTCAAAAAATGATGAAAATATAATCCATGATCAAATTGGCAAAAATCGAATGTATTTGTCGGATCAACTTCTACCAAGCCGTATGGGTGTATATACACAACCGCCCAAGAATGTAGCCCGAAGGAGCCATAATTTCCACATACTCCAACAGCAGGAATCCCCATACCCCTACAGAGGGCTACAAAAACATGGGTTAAACAATCACATTTTCCCATACTATCGTGGATGGTTCTACTCGCCGATAATCCTTTACCAAAGGGCCATTTTACTATGAATACGGGATTCTGCGCATCAAATTCATTGAGAATATAGATAGCTTTTAGACGAGGTTCTTGTATTTCTTCCGGGACAACAATCCCTGAACACAGCCTTTCCAATGGGTCTTTTTTCATAAGAATTTCTTCCTTTAAAAAAGACCGGATCATGAGAGAAGAGATTTTATCATTAGGAAAAGCTCGTATCGTTGTTTCTAATTTTTCGACGGCTTCTTTTGTTGCTCGTGAATATTCAATATCTTTATAAGCAAAACGAAGCGCCGCGAGAGCTTGCCAGTAGGGATTATATTCTTTTTCAAAAGGAAGTTCCTTGATGATTTTTTTTGCGACCTTTTGTACTTCGTCTGAAGAAAAATCATAAATCTCATCTTCCAATAGATATGATTTCATTACATTCTGAGCTAAAGAAGAATGAAAAGTTTTCTCAGGATTCATAACCCCTTTGTATGTTCTATCGGTAAGAAGAAGTAATGCACTGCCTTCTTTCCCCTTTGAGTTAGGCATAAGCCAAAACCAATCATCTTGTATTTTAATTTCAGAAATATTTTTCCCCGCCAAATATTCAAGTGAAAACAATTCCGGCGGAACATGTATATATTCATTTTTCCAAATATTTCGCACATAAAGAATCGCCTGATTCTCCTCTTTTCCGAAAGAAAAAAAGGAGTCCGAATAGGCATCGCCTTTTTTCCATAACCTAGCCACAAAACCCCCTTTTTTTAACTCTGTAAAAATACCTAATCTACCTCAAATAAAGCAAAATCCCCCCTTTTTGTCAAAAATCAAAAAACCCGCATCCGCGAGTTTTTTGTTTTTTATTTGGGGTGACCACTGGGAATAGGTCACAAATATTTTTTGAGTTGCGACTCAAAAAATTTCGCGACCCCGTCTCGCCTCCCCGTGCGCAGGGATGACTCCGACCTTCAATTCCCAGACGCGAATGAAGCAGTTCATTCGCTTGGTCACCCCATATATAAAAATCGCCAAACGAATGGCGATTTTTATATATGGGGTCTTAGTCATCACAATCTTATAACCATCATTTCGGACACCGAATATATGCAGAATTTACAGACAGAACTGCGGTTTATACAGTTACTACAAAAAGAGGAACTGGCGGGAAATTTTTAGAAAAATCAATTATTCGCTCATTCGTGTTACCCATTTTTCAATATCTCCTTTTTCTTCTTCAAAAATGGTTTTTCCTTTATCAAGTAGGGTTTGAAGCCCTGGATAAAAGAGTTTTTCTTCTTCTCCAAGAATTGCACGGAATGGCGGGGTATTTAAAAGAATAACATTGAGAACTTCGGATAATTCCCACAAAAGTCCTGAATTTTTGTCCTTCCCTTTTGTCTCTGGGATTTTCTCATCACAAAATTTGAAATAGACAAAATGCGTAATTTCGTGGATAGCGACTTCAAGACGAAGTGGTAACGGGCGACGATAGTAAACTTGAAAAGAAAGTGTTTCGGGAAAACGCGGATTCAAATCAAAAATAGAAACATATCCTTTATAGACCTCATTTCTCAAATCAAGATGAAACACGTTTTGAAGTGCTGAAAAAAATTCTTCTTCTTTACTAGCAAGCAATTCAGAAAGTTCACCCTGAGACTTCTCAATTTCATCTTTATGTTCTTCATAAAATGACGGAACATAAGTATCGGCATTTTCAGCCGTAAAATTCGGATGATCTCTTTTTATCAATCCATCAAAATCCATTCCCCCAGCCGAAAAACCAAGAAAATCAAGTCCGACCTCTTTATCCATTTTTTGGTCAATAAGAATTTTTATCATAAGCCAAAAACCTATTTAGCTAAATCGCGAATGACAGGCTCTTGCATTTTGGCGTGTAATGAGCCGTATACAACAAAAACACTGTATCCATCTTCCCAATATTTAGAAATACCGTCTAAAATAAAAAAATCTCTAATTTTTATAGATTGCCTTGATATTTCATTAATGAGAGACTCGTTAAAAGAATGGTCTTGTGTTTTTCTTAAAAATTCTTTATCTTCCAAACTAAATTCTTTACCAAAAATCTTTTTATGCACATCCTTTACAATATCAAATGAAAAATTAAAATCTTTCCAACTTAGAGCGGTTTGATATCTTTTGATATTTTTTTCGATAAATTCATTAAAATCCCCAGGATTAGATTTTCTTTGCCAAGATACAATTCCACGCATAATGTAATAATAAAAAATATCTTCTTTTGAAAAATCTTTGAGCAATTCATTCGCTTCAAAATCAATCGTCGGCTCGGGTCGATAAGCAGAAACGCCCGCCTCTTTAGCCCAATAAACAATCGCCCCTGTTTCCCCAAATCGATTTATTGACTCTTCCAAAGTCGTCATAGTTTTTTCTACCACATTCCCTTCGTAAATAAGAACTGATTTTTCTACTGACACAACACCTAAAAACATCTCCCACTGTTTGCGAAGTTCTGTAATAATCGGATGACTCGGATCCATTACATGTTTTGTTCCAAAGTAAACGAGTGTCTTTTCTCCATCTTTGACAGAATAAACATAAGGAACAGTCTCTCGGATACTATCGGGTAATTCTGTATATTCTTGATATGACAATAGTAAATTTTTATTCATATGTTATATAGTATAAGAAAAGCGGGTTTTTGCAAACCCGCTTCATAACAACCTAACTTATTTATCTCCTGGGCAATCAGGATAACTATCATCAAAACTATCGTCTGAATCCCCGTGCCCTGAACAATCAGAAGCCGATACTGGCGGTAATTTTGCAATTCGTTCAAAAGCACCTTTAAGTGCTTTGTTTTTTTCGATTAAAGAACTATTCATCGTTTTCTCCTTTTTCTAACGTACGTTGAATGTAGTCATATAGCTTAAGACGGCTTTCGCAGTAGGTGTATACTAGTATTCCTTCTTCGTCTGCTCGTCTATGACTACAGCAACCGTTATAACATAATGACAAAAAATTGCAAGTCTTACATTTGCTCGGCAAAATTTTAATTTCTTTTTTAAAATCAAGAGAATTTTGACTTGATATTAAATTTTGATAAGTTTCCAAAAATTCAAGGTTTCCAAAATGAAACCGCCGACCAAACCTTTCGCAAGCATAAATGTCACCAGTATAATCAACGGCAAACCATTGACTACACGTGCCACGGAAAGAACATTCATTAGCAGACGTTCCTGCCGTCCAGGCAAGAATAGCGTCCAACTCACGAACCCGAATAGTTTCATCATCAAGATTGAACCAGAGAAGAAAAATTTCCTTTAAAAAAGTAAACCACTCATTCTCGGTTAATCCATAGACATCTTCATTACTTTCTGACGCGGTATTATAAAATGCGTTGAATGAAATTCCTTTGAATCCAGCGTCTACTAAACCGTTGAAAATTTCTTCGGCATATTTTACCGTTTTTTTCGTAACGGTACAGATAAGACCTGGAAAAATACCGTGCCGACGTAATATTTCTACACCTCGCATAACTTTCTTGTACGTTCCGCGACCAGACGCATCTATGCGGTCTATATTATGAACTCGTTCATTTCCGTCAATACTAACGCCGATATGAAAATTATTCTCACTGAAAAATTCCGCCCACTCATCATCAACAAGTGTTGCGTTTGTTTGTACCGCATTACACCATATTTTATCAGGATATAATTTTTCCAATCTTACGATATGTTTGAAAAATTCTTTTCCCGCCAAAAGCGGTTCTCCACCGTGCCAATTTACGCGAATTTTCTTTTGTGGAACAGTGTTGAGAAAAGCCATTAATTTTTCAAGTTTTTCAACTGACATTACCGCCTTATCCGTTCTATCAAAATCTCGATTCCTGCAATATGCACATCGTATGTTACAAAAATCTCCCACAATCTTTATCTGAAAACCCATTATATGCCTCCAAAATTTGTTTTCTATTTTAATTGAAAATCTCAATTTCTTACATCAGAATACATTATTTAATATATATTGTCAAATTCACCAAAAAACCCACTTTCGTGAGTTTTTATAGTTTTGTAACTTTTGCAAGTTATGTATCTTTGGGGTGACCACTGGGAATTGAACCCAGATCGAAGGTTCCACAAACCTCCGTGTTAACCATTACACCATGGTCACCATATATTCAACTGACTATCAAACACTTATACCAGATTTCTTAAAAAAAATCCAGTGTTTTAGAACAT
>CAIJYI010000025.1 GCA_903824855.1 uncultured bacterium
AGAAAATCGTATAAATGCTCAATAAATGTTGTTAGTCGTTCTACAGTTAGTGCCGTTTCGGAATTTCCGAAACGGCACTTTTATATAATTATGTTGCATGATATAATTCACATTATAATAATATGAGCCAAGAATTTGAAACAGTTGATCTTTCAGGGGCAATTCCTTCGCAGCAAACGGAGGGCTCTATTGCTCAGTCATCATCCGGCGTTGCTTTTAATAATGATTTACGAAGTCATTCTTCTCCAAAGAAACGTTTTGGCCTTATAACTCAATTAGTCATAAAATACTCCGGCGGGAAAATTTCAAACGAGAATGAAGCAAATGTTGTGCTTCTTGTTGCTGTGGTTGTGATTTTCATATTGGCAATATTTATTGCGACTCACTCCGGTTCAACATCAGCCGTTGTTTCAGACGCCGAGCTAAAAGCGGACCAGTTAAGAATGAGTCATCCTGTAAACCTACCTAAGTAAAATGTACAAACATAAAAGTTCAGGATTTACTCTTATCGAGCTTCTTGTGGTGATTGCAATTATCGCACTTTTATCCAGCACTGTTATGTCGTCTCTCAGTTCCGCTCGTGCAAAGAGCAGAGATGCGACAAGAGCGGCCACACTGAGGTCTCTTCAGGCTGCGCTAGAAATGTATTACAATGATAATAATGCGTACCCAAACACTAGCCTTTCATGGAGAGGAGCTGTTACTTTTGGTGTGTGGGGAACCGGGGCAACCGGATATATTCCCGGTTTGGTGCCGACATATATTTCGAAATTGCCGCTAGATCCACTAGGTACAGGAGATGGGTATTTGTATATCTCGAACGGAACAGATTATAAATTGCTTTCCCACGTTAGTCCTGAAAGTTATCCAACGAATTCGGCACTCTATGATTCTGTGCGTCCAACCTGGGCATGGCAGGTTTCCAGTAGCCCTGCTGCGGCGACTACTTGGTAGCTATTTATGAGTTAAGCTATTTTTTTTCTTGCCAGAATGCGCATTTTATGGTAGAAACAAGAAGGAAGTTGAACTTTGTAACTCACTTAAAAAGGGAGAAGAAAATGGCAAAAAGAACGTATGGGTATAATACAACAGAAAGTCATGTACATTTAAATAAGGTATATGGCGTTCAAAATTACAAACCGCTGGATGTCGTGATCGTAAAAGGTAAAGGCGTTTGGGTTTGGGATCTTGAAGGTAATAAATATTTGGATTTCTTGTCTGCCTATTCCTGTCAAAACGCAGGATACAGCCATCCAAGAATTGTAAAAGCATTGATTGACCAAGCTAAGAGTTGCGGTAACGTATCTCGCGCATTTTTGCACGATGAACAAGGCCCGTTTATGAAACAACTCTCAAACCTCTGCGGAAAAGACGCGGTACTTCCAATGAATACCGGCGCTGAAGCGGTTGAAACGGCAATTAAAGCTGCGAGAAAATGGGGACTAGTGAAGAAGGGAATTACCAAACCTGAAATCATTGTCTTTAAGAATAATTTCCACGGCAGAACTACTACCATTGTTGGTTTCTCTACTGAAGAACATTATAAAGAAGGTTTCGGTCCTTTTTGCACAGAAGCTTTTCCTGTTGTTGATTATGGCGATATTGAAGGGGTGATTAAAGCGATTACTCCGAATACCGTCGGAATTCTTTTTGAACCGATTCAAGGTGAAGCGGGAATTATTATTCCACCGGTCGGATTCTTGCGCGAACTTCGCAGAATATGCACTCAAAAGAAAATTCTTATGATTGCGGATGAAATTCAAACAGGACTCGGACGAACAGGCAAAATGTTTGCTTGTGATCATGAAAAAGTAATTCCTGATTTATACATTATCGGCAAAGCACTCGGCGGCGGGTTGATACCCGTTTCCGCAGTGGTAGGCAATAGAGATATTCTTGATGTGTTTGATCCGGGAAGTCATGGTTCTACCTTTGGGGGATATTCCATAGGTTGTGCCGTCGGACGTGTTGCTCTTGATGTTATCGTTGAAGAGGAATTACCTGAGAAATCTGCACAAATGGGTGCCTATTTCATGAGAAAACTTCGTGAGATAAAATCGGATTACATAAAAGTAATTCGAGGCAAAGGACTAATGATTGGCCTTGAATTGAATACCAAAGCAAGACCATTCTGCGAAGCCTTAAAGAAAGAAGGATTGCTCTGCAAAGAGACTCACGATATGGTGATTCGATTTGCACCACCGCTCGTCATTACCAAAGAACAAATTGACTGGGCAGTAGAACGCATCGCAAAAGTACTTGCAACAAAGTAATTACACCGGCACGAAGCAATTCGTGCCGTTTTTTTGTATGATACTGTCTATATGGTTTAACTTATTGACAATAAAGTATATTTGTGCTATACTTGATTTAGATTAAAACAACATATAGGGTGAAAACCATGAGTACTCTTACTAGAAAGGTGCCGGTGGTCACCTATACATTACTACCAATTTTTGAAATGAAAATTTCAAACCGTAAAGCAGCTGAAAAATGCCGTGAATTGGCAAAATTGGAAGCAGAAGCTCTTTTAAAAACAAAAGCGGAAAATGATGAACGTCTTGCTTTGAAAAAAGCTCTTCGTGCGGAAATTACAGAAACTCACGTTGTTCCATTTACCTTTTTTCAAAAAAAATTGGAAAAGAAAATAGAACAAGAAAAAGCACGTGAAGTAGCTCTTGTTGAAGCGAGACATCAAAAAGCTATCGAACAAGATTTGATTCGTACCGAAAGAGATTGGGCATATCGTATGATGCGATTTCATGAAGAAGTCGGCAATGCAAAAGTTGTGCCGATTGATATTATGAGTCTTCCATTATTGTATGAAAATACAGCAATAACAAAAACCGAACTTCTTGCATGTGAACCCGAAATGGTTCCTGTAATGCAAAAATTTGCAAAGTTAATCGGCTTTGAAACTGAGGTAGATCAATTTGAAGACATAACTGCTCTTGTTTTACAAAAGCCATATCCTTATTGGCAATACGCATTTTCAGGTGAAAAGAAATAATTTTCACCAGAAACACAATCGGCACAGATTTATTCTGTGCCGATTTTTTATTTTGAATTTAATCCTTAAAACCCGGGAAAAAACTTTTCTTAATTCTTGAATCATTTATCCCCATTCCTTTTAATATTTTATCCTGCGCAATAACGCTTGAGAGAGGTCCTGCTACATAAAACAGTCTTTCTCTATAATCGGGAATATTTTGTTCGATGGTTTTTTTATCAATTTCTGAATATACATAAACGGTACGCAATCCGATTTTTAATTGTGCCTCATCAAGAATGTTTTTATAGGCGATGTCTCCCTCAGTTTTGTTTGAATAAATTAAAATGATATCGCGTTTTTCTCCTTTATCCATCATAAATTTAATCATGCTTCGAAAGGGCGTAATTCCGATATTATGTGCAACGAAGACCAGTTTTTGTTTCGGGTCCGGCGGTAATACGAAGTCTCCAATCAGATGTGCTGCGGTGATTGTGTCGCCGATTTCCATCGATAGAAGAGTTTTTTTGTAAGTACTTCCATTATCGCAAAATCTCACTCCAATCATTATGTCGTCTTCCGTAGGTGAGGATGAAAGTGTAAGATATCGGCGTATGCCACGGGTGTCCGAATTTTCGTGAGGAAGCATCATTTCCATATACTGTCCGGATTGGAATCGTAACCTTTGAGGTGATGCAAAGACCAATTCAGCTGTATCTGCGGACAAAATATTTATTTTTTTCAATACGAGGAGGAGGTTTTCTTTTGCGCTCACAAAATAGGAGCCAAGATTTCCGATAAGAAGGGAAAGTTCGGGAGTAGAATAAAAATTAGCAATATGAACCCATGGAGCAAAGATTACTCCAATAACAGCCGCGAAAATCATACGCATTTTTTTTGTCGGTGGTGAGGTTAGCGGTTCTGTGAGCATCACGAATGCAAAAAAGAATATCGGGGAATTACCGAATGCTCTCATCGCAACATTCAGAAAATTACTGCCCGATATTGTTTGAGGAATAACAATGGAAAGGAAGGCTACTGCGATGAATGTAAGTACTAAATCAAAGCGTCCTATTTTTCGGACGAGTAATAATCCTCCGATAATCACAAACGGAAGCAATGCCGGTGTTCCAACCCACCATACGGCAGAGAGTCCAAGTGTGAGAGAAACAAAAAATATGGCAAAAGCAGCGGGATTAAATATATGCCTTTTTTTAATGGCAAATATATATTTTGATGCCATAGCCCAGATAGCCGTCCAAAGGGCGATGGTGTAATATTTTCCATCAATGACAGATGCGGGTGGAGTTATGAGAGCCGTTAAAATAAGCGCGGTGATATAAACCGAATCGTCATTTGATACAACGTTGAAGGCCCACGAAAAAAGATCATTCGCTACGACACAAAAGAACAGAAAGAATGCTGAGGAATAAAGAATAGAATAAGGACTATAATGAAGAACTCCGATTGCTCCGAGTAAGACAGCCGAAGAAAGTATGAAAATGACGTAGTACAGAGTAAGTCGGTACATCGTCACTTTATCTAATTGTTTATCTATAAATGTGAACATAATAATATAAATTAAATGTATTTTTCAAAACCGCTCGTCATCGTGGCAATTCCGTTTTTATCGATTGCATATCCTTCAAAGCCCTCTAAACTTTGAATAAAATTTATCCCATCTCTTCCCATGACAAAGGCGGGAGTTGCAAAACGGTCTGCTTCGTAAATATTCGGGCCTATTACCGTAATACTCGCGAGTTCATTTGCGGGGGAATTTTGGTGCAATGGGTTATAAATATGTTGTCCACGTAATTGATTACCTGATGTTGCGATTCCTCTGTCTGAAAGTTTAACAATTTTTATGGCCTCCTTTTCTTTTTTGAATGGGTTTCTGATTCCAATTTTCCATTTTTCATTAGCTTCATTATGCCCGCGGGCTTCGATATCGCTTCCGACATTAATGTAAAAATTTTCAAAGCCAAGATTTTTGAGAATTTCCGCGCCGTTAAAAATTGCCCAACCTTTTACTAATCCGGAAGGATCCAAAAAACCGCCCGGAGATTTGATATCAAAATATCCGTTTGATAATCTTTTCGTTTCTTCGCAGAGATCAAAAACTTTTTTCATGTCATCGGAATAATCTCCCGGTTTAATGATTCGATGATTGATTTTGGTAATTTCGCTTGTTTCTTTGTAGACGCTGAACGTTTCATCGATATAACGAAAATATGAAAATACTTTTTCAAAAACTTCGTCGTTTATAGAATCTCCAACAATGTCGAGAGTAACCGGCATCCCCATAATAGTGCGGAAGGACTTCATTATATATAGTTTATTAAGTTCATAAAGTTCATCAAGTTCTTAAAGTTCATCAAGTTCTTAAAGTTCATCAAGTTCATAAAGTTCATCAAGTTCTTAAAGTTCATCAAGTTCATCAAGTTCATCAAGTTCGGACGACGACGGCGTACTTGATGAATTAAATGGCTTTATTGAGAGCGGAAGTAAGCGAAGCAATAAATGCAGGGCTTGTCTCTGATGCTCCGGATATAGCATCTATATTTGCGCTCTGTGCTTGGATGGCTTCGGATTTAAGTAGTGGTAGTGCATAACTGTTCACTCTTGCTGAAGTTCCATAATTTGGGTATTGGAGAAATAAAACATCAGTGAGTTTTCCTCCGGTAATGACGGCTTCAACTTGAATATCTCCATAATATTGACGGACAACATCACCGACATATGAACCGTTTTTGAATTTTCCGACGGGGAGAGGTTTCGGTACCGGTGTGCTCGGTACTGGAGTATTCTGTACCGGGGTATTTGGTGCAGGGGTACTTTGTACCGGGGTATCCTGTATCGGGGTGGTATTTTCGACAGGGGGTGGTTCCGTTGGTGTAGGCTTCGATGTCGGCACATCATCTTCGGAAGATGATGTTTCTGTTGTAGTTGGGTTTGATGTTGGGGTGCTCGTTGTGACAGGTAGAGTACTAGAAATTTCCAACGGCATGGTATGTTGGCTGAGTGCAAAGGCGGTGAAAGAAATGATAAGAAATAGAGATAAAAATAGTTTCTTCATAAATTTAAATTAAATTGATTGATATTATTATATCATTTTAAGAGTATTACGTAACGCACAAAAGTGAATTTCATGCATATGAGAGTTATTACGCAAAATCTACTCATTATATTGCAAAGCAATTTAGTAAAAAATGAGAACCAATTTTTTTCAAGGCAGGGGTTGCTTTTTTAAGAATAAATGCTTTAATGAATGCTGAGAATGGCCCATTAAAAACAAAAAACTTGATTTCTAATCACAAAAAAAAGAGGACGAAGAATGACTACTGTTTTTCAGAAAGTTTTAAAGGAGCTAAAAGCCCTTGAGCAAAAAACCATTGCCAATAGTGATTATTGCGCAGATGATGATCCCGCATACTGCTGTTCGTGTCATTGTGATGTAAAAAGAAGCATCGTCGAAGTGGCACTTCTTATCGGCACAATGAATGAAATTGATACTGCTGTTAACGAGTATATTGATGATAATTATTTTTTCAGAGATAAAGATCTCGCGCGTTATGCGATTTCTGTTTCGAATGAAACCAGGGAAAAAATTATAAAAATTTGTTTATCATCACTTTACGAGCATGATTATGAAAGGGTCAAAATCGCATCGGAAATAATGGAATATATCGGAAGACTTCCGACAGATGAAGAACATGCAATAATCGAAGCTTGGAAAGAAAAAAATCGTGATTTGCGAATAAGGCGAAACAAATATCGTGCGGAAGAGCGAAAATTTAGAAAACTATGATGTTTTGAAAGAGGAGAATTTTAAACGCGGAGCGATCCGCGTTTTTTTGTTCGAAAGTAAAAAAGCTGAAAAAACTTGCGTTTTTCAGGCTAAGTGCTTTAATGGAGGTCTGGGGATGACCCCATCAAAAACTTTTATATATTATTCAGCTTATAGTTTATAGCTTTTAGCTTTTAGGCACCGACGACGATTCGTCGTTTTGTGTCTACTGACTAAAAGCTATAAGCTATAAGCTATAAGCTATTTTTTATGGCCAAGAAAAAACGAGTCATTATTATCGGCGCGGCAGGTCGCGATTTTCATAATTTTAACACGATGTATCGTGACGATGCATCGACCGAAGTTGTCGCTTTCACGGCAGCTCAGATTCCGGGAATTGCAGACAGGAAATATCCTGCTGAATTAGCCGGAAAATTTTACAAGAAAGGTATTCGCATTGAGGACGAAAAAAATCTCGAGAAACTGATCGTTTCAGAGAAAATCGACGAATGTGTATTATCATACAGTGACCTCCCATACGATACCGTTATGCATCTCGCATCACGCGTTATGGCTGCGGGCGCCAAGTTTTCCATGTTTGGAATTAATGGCACCATGATTAAAAGTAAGAAGCCTGTTATTGCCGTCGTTGCTGTTCGCACCGGTTGTGGAAAAAGTCAGACTTCACGAAGAATCGTAGAAATCTTAAAGGAAGCGAAGAAGAAAGTTGTTTCTGTAAGACACCCAATGCCATACGGAGATTTGGTTGCTCAGAAAGTTCAGCGCTATGCCGAGCTTGCCGACCTCAAGAAACATGCTTGCACCATCGAAGAAATGGAAGAATATGAACCGCACATTAATATGGGCAGTATTATTTATGCCGGAGTTGATTACGGAGCGATTTTGAAACAAGCTGAAAAAGAAGCCGATGTTGTTATTTGGGACGGTGGAAACAATGACATGTCATTCTATAAACCTGACCTCACGATTACCGTCGTTGATCCTCTCCGCGCAGGAAATGAAATAAAATACTATCCGGGAGAAGTGAATTTCCGCTTGGCTGATGTTATCGTCGTCAACAAAGTTGACGCAGCTGATCCGAAAGATGTTGAGATTATCATGGAGAATATCAAGAAATATAATCCGAAAGCAAAGGTCATCAAAGCTGAATCTGTTCTTACTGTTCAGAATCCTGAATTGATTAAAGGCAAAAGAGTGCTCGTTATTGAAGACGGCCCAACCTTGACCCACGGTGAAATGAAAATCGGAGCAGGAACAGTCGCTGCTACGAGAGGCGGTGCGAAAGAATTAGTTGATCCAAGATCTGCCGCTGTTCGTTCTATCAAAGCTACTTTTGAGAAATATCCTGACATCGGAAAACTTTTGCCTGCTATGGGATACGGAGCAAAACAAATCAAAGATCTTGAAGATACCATCAATGCCGTCGATTGCGACGCTGTTGTTATCGCAACTCCAATCGACCTCACTCGTTTTGTTAAAATCAACAAACCAATGACTCGCGTAGACTATGCGTTGTCTGAAGAAGGAAAGAAAGAATTGAAAGCGGTTTTGAAAGCGAAGAAATTTATCTAACAAAAATCCCGTCGTCATTCCGGACTTGATCAGGAATCCAGACAACGTGGATACCGGCTCGCGGGCCAGTATGACGGTAGGATCTTTATATCCTTATGACTACAAAAAAGAAAAGAATTATTATCGCTCTCGGCGGTAATGCTATTCAACTTAAAGGTGAAAAAGGAACTCATGAAGAATCAATGGCGAATGTTCGCGCGACGATGAAAGCCATCGCTCCTATCGCTCTTGATAATTCGTATGAGGTCGTTGTCACACATGGAAATGGTCCGCAAGTCGGAAACATGCTTATTCAAAATGCCGCCGGAAAATCTGCCGTTCCTGAAATGCCGTTGTTTCTTTGTGACGCAATGAGTCAGGGAGAAATCGGTTACTGGATGGAACAATCTCTCGGCGATTTCTTTGATGCAAAGGGAAGTAAGAAACATATTGTGACGGTGCTTTCTCAAGTTGTCGTAAAAAAGAATGACCCCGCTTTCAAAAAGCCGACAAAACCGGTGGGTCCATTTTACTCAAAAGAAGAATCTGAAAAAATCCACAATGAATCCGGATTCACTTTTAAGGAAGATGCAGGTAGAGGATTTCGTCGCGTTGTTCCTTCACCGGAACCTGTCGATTTCGTAGAAACTGACGTCGTTCGCGACCTCATAAAATGTGGTCATATCGTGATTGCCGGCGGTGGTGGGGGAATTCCTGTTATTTGGAAAGGGAAGCGTCTAGAGGGCGTAGACGCGGTCATAGACAAGGACAAAACGACTGCTTTGCTCGGAGATTTGCTCTCTGCCGACCTGTTTATCATCTTGACGGCTATCCCTGAAGTTAAACTCAATTTCGGAAAACCCGATGAAAAATCCGTTCGAAGCATGCGCGTTGCCGAAGCTAAAAAATACATTAAAGAAGGTCACTTTGCAGAAGGAAGCATGAAGCCAAAAATCGAAGCAGCTCTCGCCTTCCTCAAAAATGGAGCAAAGCGACAAGTACTTATTACTGACGCTGAAACACTTGATGAAGCGCTTGCCGGTGAAGCAGGAACCTGGATTATAAATTAGTTCATCCAGTTATAAAGTTATAAAGTTCATTAAGTTCGGACGACGCCGGCGGTACTTTATAAACTTGATGAACTTTAAAAACTTGATAAACTATAGTCATGATAGAATTATCTCCGCAAAAAAAAGAAAAGCTTCGTTCTGAATTGCCGATTGAACAGCAGGCGAACTGTAAAGAAAATTCAAGTATCGTGATGTTCTCTCGAATGCAAAACCCGATAATCAAAAAACAGATTATTGATTTGTTTTGTGAATCCCAGGATGAGTATCATAAAGTACATTCCGGTTTTATTCCGATGTCACGAAAGGCTGTTGAAGATGCATTCGATGAAAAATTGAAACAATCTCAATCCGTCACCCCTATTTCATACGAAGATAGTGCTCCGTACGAAATTGATCAGGAGGAAGTCCTTCCTTTAGGTTGGACAATTGGCAAAAATAAAGAAAAACCGACAATCAAACAATGGGAAGTAGCTGAAGCACATGAAAAGGGTCATTCTTTGCGACCACTGTGGGGGACCAAAAATTTCCGCAAGCAGTTCAATAATGCTTTTGATATGAAGGCGGTAATTGCCCCGAGCGTCAAGAATGAAAATGATTCTGATTATTCTTCGGAAGATGCGCTCATTCGGGATCTCGATCTACAAGCGTATGATAAATTTCTTGAATATCTTTTTGATCCCGATGAAATAATTGAAAGGATGTCTCAATTGAAGAATTATTTTGGAATGAAAGGTTCGGAATTGTTTACCAAGGAGCATCTTTCTTATGCACGGAATCATTACATAAAAGATACCGAATCGGATAACAACATGACTGAATTTTTCCAAGCGATTACACCAGAAAAAGAAGATGCATTTATCGAGCTTATAAATTCAGCAGGAATTTAAAACAATTCATCAAGTTTATATACTATAAGGCATGACAGAATTATCACCACAACAAAATGAAAAAAATCGTTCGGAATTGCCGATAGAACAGCAAGCAAACTATGAAGGTTCGTGGACTAATTTGATGATTGAACGGCTGAAGAATCCGAAAATTCGGAATCAATATATAGATTTGATTTACGAACCGGAAGAATTGAAGTCCAAAGAGGATTCGGATTATTCAAAAAAAACAAAAGATCAAATCGCTGAAGGTCTTGATCAGAGAACAAAAAATGCTGAATTGAAAACTAATATTTCATTTTCCGAAACTGGTGGGCCCCATGCGAATATGCAATTTCTTTCAGTTTGCATGCCTATGAAATGGGTAGACGAAAGAAACAAAAGTTCGGAGAAATATTTGAAACAAGTTAGCATGGCTGAGGCTCATGAAAAAGGACATTTGATTCGCTTTTTTCCGGTTTTGTCGGATGAGATATTTTTTAGAAATAAATTTCAGAATGCCTTTGACGTGAATGCTGCAATTTTTCCTGAACCAACGGAACCTTCCGAAGAAGAAAAATTGAAAAATCCATTTGTAAATTCGAGATATTTTTCAGAAAAAGAACATTATGTAGAAAATAACATAAAATACTTGTTTTCGCCCACTGAAATTGTTGAACGAATGTCGCAGTTAAAAAATTATTTCGGAATGAAAGGAAATGAATTTTTCACAAAAGAACATCTTTCTTATTCGAGAAAACACTATCTTGATGACGTCGGATATGATAATGGAATGACCCAATTTTTCCAAGCGATTACACCAGAAAAAGAAGATGCCTTTATCGAGCTTATAAATTCAGCAGGAATTTAAACAAAAGATTAGCAACATTATAATTAAATTTTATGAGACACATACTATCTCTTAAAGAACAATCAAAAAAAGATATTCTTGATATTCTTGCAATGGCGCAGGCAGTTAAGAAAAAAAGAAATGCAGGGAAGCTTACAAATTTGCTCCCGAATAAAACACTGGTAATGTTATTCCAGAAATCATCAACTCGTACTCGACTCTCTTTTGAGGCCGGTATGACGGAGCTCGGCGGTCATTCTATTTTCCTGGATGCAAAAACTACTCAGTTTGCGTTGACCGATTTCAAAGATGAGATTAAAGCGGTGATGCGATTCGGTTCAGTACTTATGTTCCGGGCAATGAAGGCGGCCGACGTCGCCATTGCAGCGGAACAAAACCAGATTCCGGTTATTGATGCTTGTAGTGAAAAATATCATCCGGCACAGGCTCTTTCCGATATTCTCACGATGATTGAACATTCAAAAGGTTTGAAGAATGTCAAAAAAATCGTTTGGCTCGGAATTGAAAATAATGTTTCAAACACATTAACGCTCGCATGCGCAAAACTTGGAATCAAGGTTGTTATCGTCGCACCTGAAGTGAACGAAGTCAGCGTCGATAAAGAATTAAATGCGATGGCGGAAGCGACGGGAAATGTTTCCAGAACTCTCGATCTCAAAGTAGCACTGAAAGATGCTGATTATGTTCATACTGACACTTGGATGGATATGGAATTCTTTGAGAATGGAAAAGTGAAGGCTTCATTCCAGGACGAATATGACAGAAGAAAGAAATTGTTTATGCCATTCCAATTGAATGCAAAACTCATCGATACCTACGCTCCAAAAGCAAAGATTATGCATTGCATGCCATGCCACGTAGGTTATGAAATCTCCCGTGACGCGATTGACCACAAGAATTCAGTAATTTTTGATCAGGCTGAAAACAGAATGCATGCTCAAAAAGCGATGATTCTCTGGTTGCTTGGTAAAAAAGTTCCGGCATAGCTATTTTATATTAAAAAACACTTGGCGGTGAAACCGCCAAGTGTTTTTTTCTGCTTGTGGTCTTAAATGGATTTTTGTTATACTATATAAAATGGTGATTATGATTTACAGAATAAAAGGTGTATAAGTTTGGTGTCTTTCTATCATATTATTGCTAAATTTGTTATACTTGGATTAAGTAACATTATATAATAATTAAATTTTATGGCTGAGAAAAAAAAGATTCTTATTGTGGATGATGAAGTTGCGCTCAGGCGCGCTCTCTGTGATTCATTGAATTTAATGGGTGAATTCTCAATATTTGATGCCGGAGACGGGGAAGCTGCTCTTGAGATTATCAGAAAGGAACACCCGGATCTTATTTTGCTCGATATTTCAATGCCAAAAATGGACGGAATTGAGGTTGCAAGAAGAATGCAGGCTGAGAAATTGAGCGAAAAGTCAAAGATTATGTTCCTCACCAATTCAACCGATATTGCTCAAATAGCTACCGCCGTGGAAGTCGGGTCATCTGATTACCTTATTAAAGCTGACTGGGACATAAAAGACATCCTCAAAAGAGTCATGGAGAAATTGAACACACTCTAAACATGAAAAAGAAAACTGTCATCAAAAAACCGACCACGGCAAAGAAAATTATAAACAATAATTTGACGAAAACAGACTTTTTGAATGAAACGGAAAAAATCTCGTCATTGCTTTGCGCTCTTAAAAGCGAAATGACGGAAAAATTTGAAAAACACGAAAATATTATTTTGGCTGAATATCGTCACCGAATTGAAACGCTGGAAACAAAAGTCCGAGAATTACAAGCGAGGGGTTAGGTCATAGGGATTAGGGGAAAGTAGAAAATATGATATAGCATTCGTCCCTCTAAAACCTATAACCTATAACCTATAACCTATAACCTACAACCTAACGTGCCTACACTTTACATCGTTGCTACTCCTATCGGAAATCTCGAAGATATTACTCTTCGAGCTATTCGTATACTTGGAGAGGTTGATGCTATTCTTTGCGAAGATACACGCGTTACCGCAAAACTTCTGCAAAAATATACCATTCAGAAGTCACTCATTTCCTATCACTCGCACAGTAAACTCTCTAAGGTTGAAAAGGTTTTTGAATTACTTGAAGAAGGCAAGGACCTCGCGCTTGTGTCAGATGCCGGTACTCCGTGTATTTCAGACCCCGGAGTAATGTTGGTCGCGCAGGTACGGGAGCATTTTGGAGATACGGTAAAGATTGTAACGGTTCCCGGTCCATCAGCAGTCATTTCAGCCCTTGCTGGGAGTGGTTTACCATCATCCGAATTTCTTTTTCTCGGTTTTCTTCCTCATAAGAAAGGAAGGGAAACGCTCTTTAAGGAAATTGCCGTTTCAGAAAGAACAGTGGCTTTTTACGAATCCCCCCATCGCATTTTAAAAGCCCTTCTTTCTCTTGAAAAATTTGCTCCCGAAAAAAAAGTTGTTATTGCGCGTGAACTCACAAAGATTTATGAAGAATTTGTCTCGGGGACGGCGACCGAGCTTCTCGCTCATTTTGATGCACATAAAGATTCAATACGCGGAGAATTTGTTGTGCTGGTCGGGCAATAATTTCTTTCGCATCGACGTAATTCATTTCTTTTTTTACGCACATAAGATCATTGAATTTTTTGTAAAAAAAGGTATAATGCAAAGACATGAAAAAATCAATTTTAACCATAGCGGCACTGATAGCACTCATACCCTATGAAATCGGAATTTCCGAAGATTGGAAGCATTTTCTCGTTACTGTTGGTGGAATTCTGATAATTCTTCTTATTATTGCTCCGCGCAAGGAAAAATCATTTTTTGATAAAATGAAGGAAGGCGCATCTTTTGTAGAAAATTCGCCTATAAATAAAGATTTATAAATATAAATGAAGATTCCTCTTAAACAACGAATCTTATCATTTTTCTCTGTTCAGCGTATAAAAGTTGAAAAAATCTCTAACTATCCGCATGGCGCAAATCGAATACAGAGAAGAAAGAAAGTAACAACCAAACACACGTTTGGTGGGGTTTTTTTTGTGGGATCGCTTTCATTGGCATACGGGGCCTTCAGTCTCTTTTTTGGGCCCGTTCCGAATAACCCGATCGCTTTACATTCAAACGATACTTCTTCAATGGAGCTCAATGTTGTGGAAGGATTGCCTTTACCTAATCCGGTGCTTCATGTAAAAATTCCGGATGCAGTCAAAGCGATTTATATGTCGTCGTGTGTAGCTGCTACTTCTGATTTTCGTGACCGTGTTATCAATATTGCAAATACTACAGAAATTAATTCCATAGTCATTGATATAAAAGATAATACGGGGATGATTTCATACCCGTCGAAAAAATCGGAACTTCTTCAGGTTCAAAATTCAGGCTCATGCCGTATTAATGATATCCGTGGTCTTATTGCAATGCTTCATGAAAGCAATATCTACGTCATCGGAAGAATTGCTGTGTTTCAAGACCCCTATTTCGTAAAGATTCATCCGGAACTCGCAGTTCGAAAAGCGAGCAATATGACAATCTGGAAGGATAGAAATGGCGCGGAGTGGCTTGATGCAGGGTCTCATATTGTCTGGGATTACGCGATGCTTATTGCTCGCGATGCTTATTCAGAAGGTTTTGACGAAATTAATTTTGATTATATTCGTTATCCTTCGGATGGAGATTTACAGGATATTTCGTTTCCTGTTTCAGGAACATCCACAAAGGCCGAGGTCATTAAAGGTTTTTATTCATACGTGAATAATGAAATGAAAACATCCGGAATTACAACGTCTGCAGATGTTTTTGGAATGACGACAACATCATCTGATGATTTGAATATTGGACAACTTTTGGAAAGCGCCGTTCTTAATTTTGATTACGTCGCCCCTATGGTTTATCCGTCGCATTATCCGAAAGGATTTAATGATTGGTCTAACCCGAACGCACACCCATACGATCTTATTAAGTTCGTTATGACAAAAGGAGTAGAGAAAACACTCATGGCTTCCACGACCCCTCTCAAACTTCGTCCATGGCTACAGGATTTCACGATGGGAAGCCCGAAATATGGAAAAAAGGAAGTTGAACAACAAATTCAAGCAACGTATGATTCCGGTCTGACAAGTTGGATGCTCTGGGATCCTTCCAATAAATACGCCGGTGGTGCTTTACTTCGAGAATAAAAGCATTAGTACTCACCATTGACTTATATTGATAAGTTTTGTATTATATTGACTAGTCGTTCACTGGTTTTTTTCCGTAGGAGGCGAAAATGTCTGACAAAAAGAAAAAAATATACTTGGAGATTGATCTTCACAAGAAGTTCGCAACAGAAGGTATTGCTGATATGATTAGATCCTTGTTTAAAGGGTTTATAAATGTCGCAGATATCAATATGGTTGATATCGTCGACGGCAAGGTTACTTATTCTATAACCTTTAAGCATACTGAATGTAAATACGAAACAATCATTCTTTGGGCGCTCATCGGTTTTTTTGCGGATTACTGGCAAGAAATTGATAAAGTCGTTGCTATTGTTGAGGGTAAAACTACAAAAATTTTCCCTGTTGATAGTTCAATGGGTGGTTAATATACGGTCCCGGATTTTTCCGGGGCTTTTTTTGTATTTCCTTACGGTGTATAGTAAATATATGATAATTCAGGAAAATATTTCGCTGTCTAATTTTACAACATTCCGCACAGGCGGCGCTGCGCGATATTTCGTAAAAGTAAAAAGCGTCGAGGATTTAAAGAAAGCTGTATGTTTTGCGAAAGAAAAGAAACAGCCTTTTTTTGTATTGGGAAAGGGTGCTAATATGCTTGTTTCCGATGACAATTATCATGGAGTCGTCATAAAAATGGAAATAGGGGGAATTGAATGTGAAAAGAGAAAAAATGGCGTAGTGAGAGTCACTGCCGGTGCAGGAATTGACTGGGATTCATTCGTGCGAATTACCGTAAAAAATGGATATCAAGGTCTGGAAAATCTTTCATATATTCCGGGGACAGTTGGAGCAAGTGCTGTAGGAAATATTGGTGCCTATGGAGTTGAAGCAAAAGATTTTATTTCGTCGGTTCATGCATTCAATACGGATTCAATGAAAATAGAAAAATTTTCAAAAAAGAAATGTGAATTTAAATATCGTGAAAGTTTTTTCAAAACAAAAAAAGGAAAAAAATATATCGTGATTAAAGTTTTTTTCGATTTACATTTGAAAAATAAATTCAAAATTGACTATAACGATGTCAAAGATTACTTTTTAAGAAAAAAAATTGTAAATCCGAATCAAAAAAATATTCGCGATGCAATTATAAATATTAGAAAAAATAAACTCCCCGATGTAAACATTTTGGGTACGGCAGGTTCATTTTTTAAAAATCCCGTAGTCTTAAAAGCAAAAGCAAATGCATTAAAAAAAATTCATTCCGATCTTCCTATTTTTGCGGTTGATGAAAAATATGTTAAATTGCCCGCAGGATTCCTCATTGATAAAATATGTGGATTTAAAGGCTATAGAAAAGGGAATATTGGAACGTGGGAAAAGCAGGCTTTGGTTTTGGTTAATCACGGCGAAGGAACTACGAATGAAATACTTTTATTTGCCGAGGAGATTAAAATTTCGGTAAAAAATAAAACGGGAATTGATTTGGAATGTGAGGTTAAAGTAATA
>CAIJYI010000026.1 GCA_903824855.1 uncultured bacterium
CCGGGCTTGACCCGGAATCCATGTCGTACTGTTTAACGTGGATTCTGAATCGAGTTCAGAATGACGACGCGACGACCAAGTGGATTCTGAATCGAGCTCAGAATGACGACGCGACAACAGACGGCGTCTTGTTTGTCATTCCGGGCTTGACCCGGAATCCATGTCGTACTGTTTAACGTGGATTCTGAATCGAGTTCAGAATGACGACGCGACGACCAAGTGGATTCTGAATCGAGTTCAGAATGACGACGCGACGAATAAGTGGATTCTGAATCGAGTTCAGAATGACGATGCGACGACTAAGTGGATTCTGAATCGCGAGCTGGAATGACGGATTTTTAGGGAGTAAATTTTTTGTTAACTTCTACACCTATCTTTTTTAAGGTATAATTAATACCATGGAACACACTTTTAAACAGACTCCTCAATTTAATAGCCCTGAGGAGGAGCTTAATTTTTTACGCGCTGCGGTCAGAGATCAGCAGGAAAAATTACAGCAGTTGGGAATCGAAACCAATGAGGAAAAACTCATTCGGCAAAACCTTTCAGAATACAAATCCATTCTTCCTTCAGAAGCACTGGCGCAAGGGCATCGAATGGAAAATACCGAAGTGGAAGCAATCGTTCTTGACCTCGCACCCGAAGCTCATGATTCGCAAATGGAAGAACTCCTTGGAATTTTGCAGGAAAGGGGAATCATGAACGCTCTTTCCGTTGTTTCAGCTCTTCATAATCCGCACATTGAGGACGATTTTCATCGCGTTCTCATTCAATATATAAAAGTGGTGGAGGATGAAAGTATGAAGAAAAATGTCGCGGAAAAAATCTTCGAAGAACTAATGATGACACTCTATGAAGTCTCGCTTCCTGTTCCGGAAAAAGAAGATAAAAATAAAGCGCTCAAAGAACTTATTTCCGGAATGGAACAGTTCTATTCGGGGATGATTTCCGTTGATCTTGAAAAAAACAAACAATCAAACAGAAATTATTATTCATTGGAAATTGCTCTCCCTCACGACAGTAATGAAGTATCATTTTTTATGGCGGTTCCCGACGGGAAAAAAGATCTTTTTGAAAAACAAATTCTTGCAACTTTTCCCGATGCTCATATTTCAGAAAGCAAAAATGATTACAATATTTTCAACAACGACGGGATTTCTGTCGCTGCTTATGCGAGCCCTTCAGGTAATGTCGTTTTTCCGATTAAGACGTATGAAGAATTTGATCACGACCCGCTCAATGTTATTTTAAATGTATTTTCAAAACTTGAACGAATCGGTGAAGGAGCCGCTATTCAATTGCTTATATCTCCTGTCGGTGATTTCTATCAAAAGCAATACAAAAGCGCTCTTAAAAAGATAAAAGACGGGGTGTCGGTAAAAGATGCTACGGATTTTCCAAAAAATATTTTTGGAGATATTTGGAAAACCGGAAAAGATTTTTGGGATCTTCAGGGTGGAGAAGAAGCGAAGAGAAAGAAAGAGAAGGCAAGAGAACATGTGGATGAAAGTGTGGTAAAAATGATGGAAGAAAAGATGTCTCAGCCGATACTTGATATCAATATCAGGGTAGTCGCCTCTGCTTCAAGTCGTGAAAGAGCGGAGCAAATTCTACAGGAGCTCGAATCCGCCTTCAACCAATTCAATGATCCGAAAGGGAACGGAATGAGATGGAAGGAAATGTCCGGTGAAAAATTGTCGCACCTACTCCATAGTTTCAGTTACCGACTCTTTGAAAGCGAGGGAAGTTTTCCTCTGAACCTCTCAGAATTAACGACGGTTATGCATTTTCCCGTAGGAAACGTTGCCATGCCACAACTCAAAGAGGCAAGGGCAGGAATCGCACCGGCACCTCTTAATATTGGCGATGAAGGTGTTTTGCTTGGTACCAACGATTATCGCGGTTCACAAAAAGAAATTCATTTCGCAAAAGAAGACCGCGTTCGCCATTTCTATGTGATAGGACAAACCGGTACCGGTAAAACGGTTCTCTTGAAGAATATGATTATTCAGGATATTAAAAACGGTTCGGGTGTGTGTATGATTGACCCTCACGGAACAGACATTGAAGACATTCTCGCTAATATTCCAAAGAATCGAATTGATGATGTCATTTATTTTGACCCGAGCTATATGCCACGTCCGATGGGTTTGAATATGCTCGAATTTGATGAACGATTCCCCGAACAAAAGACTTTTGTTGTGAACGAAATGCTCTCTATCTTTAATAAATTGTTTGATATGAAGGTTGCGGGAGGTCCGGCATTTGAACAATATTTCCGCAATTCCGCTTTGCTCGTGCTTGAACATCCGGAATCCGGTTCAACACTTCTCGAAATCGGTCGGGTGCTCGGTGATAAAGCATTCCGTGAAATGAAGCTTTCTCATTGCAAAAATCCTATCATCACTCAATTCTGGCAGAACGCTGAAAAAACAACAGGCGATCAATCACTCGCAAATTACGTCCCGTACATCACCAACAAGTTCGACGTATTTATCTCAAACGATATTATGCGTCCGATTATCGCGCAGGAAAAATCAGCATTCAATTTCCGAAAAGTTATGGATGAAAAGAAAATTCTTCTCGTCAATCTTGCGAAGGGAAGACTCGGCGATATCAATTCCAGTTTGCTCGGACTTATCATCGTCGGAAAGATTTTAATGTCCGCACTCTCTCGTGTAGACATGGCGGCATCAGGTGAAAAGCCGAATGATTTTTATCTTTATATCGACGAGTTCCAGAACGTTACCACTGACTCCATTTCAACCATCCTTTCCGAGGCGAGAAAATATCGTTTGTCTTTGAACATTGCACATCAATTCATCGCTCAACTTCAAGAAAACATCAGGGATTCCGTATTTGGAAACGTCGGTTCAATGGCTGTGTTTCGTGTCGGTACGGAAGACGCAGAATTTTTGCAGAAACAATTTGATCCAATCTTCACGCAAAGCGACATCATAAAATTGGAAAACTATAATGCCTATGTAAAACTTCTCGTAAATGGTCAGCCGGGCAAACCATTCAATCTAAAAACAACGGCCCCATTAAAAGGCAACAGAGATATGATTCCGCTTATCAAGGAACTCTCTTATCTCAAATACGGCCGTGATAGAGCCCAAATTGAAGCCGAAATTATGGCGAAGTACAAGAGATAGAAATAAAGACGCTCTCGCCTTTTTTCATTGCGAAAACGTCTTTTTTTGGTATACTGGTGCAATATTATAAACTTATAAATAAATAAACATGGAAGTCTTACATCCAAAAAAAGAGCGCACATTTGTCCTTTTGAAACCCGATGCGATTCAGCGCGGGCTTATCGGCGAAATAGTTCAACGTATTGAACGAACCGGTCTTAAACTCGTTGCGTTAAAAATAATGTTGGCAAACAGAGAACAAGCGATGGAACATTATTTCAAAGATGATGCATGGTGTGAAGAAAAGGGAATGAGAGCAGTAAATGCTTTTAAGGCTGCGGGGAAAACTCCTGAAAAAGAAGCGGTGGAATATGGACGCGATATCGTCCGAGCTCTCGCTGACTTTGTTACCAGCGGTCCGGTAGTAGTCATGATATGGCAGGGAAATGAAGCGATTGGTGTTGTACGCAAACTCGCAGGAGGCACAGAACCGACCACTTCTGATGTCGGAACGATTCGCGGAGACCTTACTATCGATTCATATAGAATGGCAAACGTAGATTCACGCGCAGTAAGAAACCTCATTCATTGCTCCGACAAACCGGAAGAAGCGGAAAGAGAAATAAAAATCTGGTTCAACGAAAATGAACAACTTACCTATCGATTAATAAACGAAGAAGTTCTCTACGACATCAACTTAGACGGAATACTTGAATAAAGCTTTTAGCTTTTAGCTAATAGCTTTTAGGAAAAATGGTAAACGCACTGAATATTTCTTCTCACAGAGGTTTGATTGTTTGGCAAAAGCCCATGCAACTTGTTATTGACCTTTATGAAATAACTGAAAAATTTCCAAAGGAAGAAATTTTTGGTCTTACATCGCAAATGAGGCGTGCGGCTATTTCCATTCCTTCAAATATCGCAGAAGGTCGTTCAAGAGGGACACGAAAAGATTTTTGTAATTTTTTGCGAATAGCAAATGGATCTGCTGCGGAGTTAGAGACTCAGATTGAAATTGCAGAACAATTAATAAAAACAAAACATCTTGATTTTTTGAAAATGAAAGAATTATTAACTGAGATAAGAAAAATGCTCAGTACAATGATTTCAAAAATGTCCGTCCCTAAAACCTAAAACCTATAAGCTAAAAGCTTGCCGTTCGTCAAGGAATATCTGTTTTTGCTATAAACTATTTTTTGCAAAATATTTGCGTGGAGAATATACTGTCATTGAGTCACCATATAATTCTTAGGTTAAATTATAAGAGAAGGGAGGCTAACTCGTTACACATCGTGGTGCGTAGCGGAGGCCACCCACCTAGCATAAGGCTAAGAATTTCTCAGTGACTCGAAAAGGCCCCAGTAATGGGGCTTTTTTTTGCGTTTTTTATTTGTTTTGAAAAGGAGATATTTCTTGTATAATAAAGAAACCACAACAAAAACCAATGATTCGAAAATTTTACACAATTTTTCTTCTTGTTATTATTGCTACCATTGGCGTGCTTAATTTTTATGCCTATCGATATCACTGGTATTGGGAATATTGGTGGTTTGATATTATTATGCATACTCTCGGTGGAATCTGGGTTGGTTTGACGGCATTTTGGTTACGATATTTTCGAAAGTCGGATTATTCGATTATACCCGATAAAACATTCGTGTTTCTTCTTTCTCTGGCTTCGGTTTCTGTCATTGGTGTCGGTTGGGAGCTTTTTGAGTTTAGTATTGATAAATTCATCACATTCAAAATTCATGATGCTGTGAACACTGCGAGCGATCTCTTCTTTGACGGGGTGGGGAGTATTCTCGCTGTATTTCTTTTTCTTGCAGTGTATAATGTAAAGAGGAAAATAGAAAAAAAATAATTTTCTCTTTTTTCTCATTACTCATCTTTTATATTTATATTCATGAAGAAAGCTAAACTGACATTTGTCGGCGGAGCCGGCGGTCCGACGGGTTCAAATTTTTTGTTTGAAACTGAAGACAAGAAAATTCTTATTGATTGCGGAATGACACAAGGAGGGGAAGGAGATGAAGCGACAAATAAAGAACCTTTTGCTTATGATCCTGCATCCATCGATACTCTGTTTGTTACTCATGCGCATCTCGACCATATCGGAAGAATTCCTTTTTTAGTAAAAAGCGGATTCCGTGGAAAAATATATTCCACTCCACCAACTCGTGATATTGTTGAGCTGACTTTTTCAGACGCCCTCTCTATAATGGATCATGAGGCACAGAAAAAACAAACCGAGCCCATGTATACCCCTGAAGATGTCAGACAAACACTCACTCTTTGGCAAACAGCAGATTATCATGAAGAAATTAAAGTTGCCGATGATTTGACGATAACGCTTCGAGACGCCGGGCATGTTCTTGGTTCCGCCATGATTGAAGTGAAATACGGTTCGAAAAAAATGCTCTTTACCGGTGACTTAGGAAATTCACCATCACCACTCTTGAAAGACACGGAGAATGTTTCCGGTATTGATTATCTTCTTATGGAGAGTGTCTATGGAGATAGAGAACACGAAAAGATGGACGAAAGAAGAAATCTCCTCACTGACCTCATTAAAAAAACAATAAAAGAAAAAGGGGTACTTATCGTACCGATATTTTCGCTTGAAAGAACTCAGGTCCTTTTGTATGAAATCAATGAGCTCGTTGAAAAAAATGAGATTGATTCAATCCCTGTTTTTCTCGATTCTCCTTTAGGGATAAAGATAACGGATGTCTATGAAAGAAATAGAAAGTATCTCAATGAAACAGCGCAATCTCAATTCAAACACGGAGATGATATTTTTAAATTTCCTCGACTTAAATTTACAACGGACGTGATGGATTCAAAAGCTATTCACGGTATTCCACCTCCAAAAATTGTGATAGCGGGATCCGGTATGTCTAACGGCGGACGTATCCTTCATCACGAAAAAGATTATCTTCCGAATCCAAATAATACACTTTTACTTATCGGATATCAGGCTGCTGGAACCCCGGGAAGACGAATCCAAGACGGAGAAAAGAAAATTAAAATTTACGGGGAAGAGGTGAATGTAAACGCGCATATTGTCGTCATCAACGGATACTCGGCTCATCGTGACACGAACGGCCTCTTTGATTTCGTGGAAGGGATGAAAGATGATGTTCAAAAAGTTTTCGTTGTTATGGGGGAACCAAAAGCATCGCTCTTTCTTTCTCAAAGAATTCATGATTACCTCGGCCTAAAATCCTTCGTTCCTAAAAATGGAGAAAGTGTAACTTTAGAATTCTAAAAATATAATTTATTTATGGGCAAAGGACGTCAATCATATAATAAAATAAAATTGTGCGTTTCCGGATCATCGGAAAACAGTAACTGCACTCAGGGTTCTCTTGAGGTAGCTGAAGCGCTCGGTCGTGAAATTGCACGGCATAACGCTATTCTTGTTACCGGGGCTTGCAATGGTTTTCCTCTCTGGACGGCCATGGGGTCAAAAGAAGAGGGCGGTATTTCACTCGGATTTTCTCCCGCATCAAACGAAAAAGAGCATACACTTGATTATCGATTACCTCTCGATTATATGGACACCGTTATTTATACCGGGCTTGGTTATTCAGGAAGAAGTCTCCTCCTTTCCAAGACCGCTGATGCTGTATTTGTCGGGTGTGGAAGGATTGGAACGATAAATGAGTTTACTGTCGCCTATGAAGACGGGAAGCCTGTTGGTGTCCTTGAAGGCGGTTGGATGACCGATGAAATAGTGAAGTTCATCATGAACGAAAGTCATCGTACGAATAAAAATATTGTTTTTGATTCTGACCCGAAACGACTGGTGGAAAAAGTTATCGACATGGTCCAACAGAACAAATCTCATAATTTGATGTATAATAATAGTATAAAATCCTCTCATTAATAGAGATAGTTTATCGTCTTTAAAGTTTGAGTAAATACTATTTTATGAAAAGAAATATATATAACAAAATTAGACAAAAAGGAGCGATAGATGTGGCGATTTTTTCAGCCACAGGGATTCTGTTTCTCAGCATAGGCGTAGCGTTCATATATTTTTCTCTCTTTGGAAATCCTCCGATTAATAATGTAAAAGCTTTGTCGCAAGTAGCAGGCATTGCTTCTTCAATAAAGTATTATTCTGCTGATGTCATTATACAACCCGAAGAAAATTCCAATGCAAGCGCTGCGATAAAAGGAACCGTCTCTTTTGACGTTGCCGGCGGTAATAGTACGGGGAAATTTATATTCCCGCTCAATCCCGGAAAGGTAAACCCCACACTCACCATCGAAACCCTCTCCTTCAAAGACTCTTCTTTTGTAAAATTTCGTTTAGATGATCCGAACAACGAAAGTCTTATCAAGTATCCGTCAGGTTGGACGAGTATTAATGATTCCGATAAAGGGCCGGTTCAATTTGATATTCTCAAAAAATCCTTAGCAAATTCAGACATTCTTGAGTTGTTCCGAAAAGGAGGTGAATACGTTCTCATTAAAGGGGGAGTAGAAAAGCTTCTCGTCGATACCGTTCAAACCATACATTTTACTCTTCGTGCCTCAGAAGCGGAGATGTCACACCCGAAAGGAGTTTCAAGTTCTTTTGATCCAATCATTAAAAATGGAAACGTAAATGTTTGGGAAAATTTCAAAGATAAAAGTATTAAAGAAATTCGGTTTAATGCTGATGGCTATGTGGTCACGATGAAAATAAAAGATGTAAATAAAGTCGTTTCCATTAGTAAACCAGATGTCGCTCTTTTATTTACGGATTGGAAGAGTCAACAATTTGACGAATTTATTCCAAAAGATACTGTTTCAGAAATTTTCATCGGTTCTTATGGTGTTATCAAAAAAGAGTATTTGGAAGGAGTTCGTTCTGCTGTTGAAAAGGCGACGGGCATAAAAACCACAACGCTTCTTCCCGGTGCTGCGTTAGCACAAAATCCTCCCCTTTATAATGCTACAAATAAGCAATTCGATAGCTCTGCTTTGTTCAAAAGCGCGAAGACGGCATCTTCGAAATATGGTTCGAGATCTCGTTTTATTTATGTTCTGGACGCGGATCTTTATTCTCCTAATGAAAATTCAACAACGACTGTTTGGTATATGGATGAACAGGGTGCAAACACAGCAATAGTTTCACTCTATGGATTAAATAAGAATTCTGATATTGACCCACTTCCGGCCCCGGCACCGGTTGTTGTTGCCCGCGCGCAAAAAATTGCGTTGCATGTTCTCGGTACCAGCGTCGGATTTTCTCTATCTCCTTCTGCCGATGTACCGTCGTGCCTTATGTATAAAGCGACGACTCTCGCCGAACTCGATAAACAGGGAACGGGATATTGTTCACCTGAAAATCTTGTCATTAAAAAATTCTTTCTAAAGTAAACTCATCTCGTCTAAACAAAAAACCTCCGATTTAAATCGGAGGTTTTTAAGATATTATTTAGCAGCTGCTTTTTCGAGGACTTTTGCAAAAACTTCAGGATGGAATTCAGCGAGTTCAGCGAGCATCTTTCGATTTAAATCGATGTGCTTTGCTTTGAGTGCTCCCATGAGTTTGCTGTAAGAAGGGATGATCGCATTTTCAAGAGCTCTTACTCCGGCATTGATTTTAACATTCCATAATCGGCGATAATCACCCTTTTTGTCGCGGCGATGTGCGAATGCATGAGTTCCGGCATGAACGATTGCGTCGTAAGCCTGAATTTCTTTTGTGCTGCGTCCAAAACGATACCCTTTCGTTTGGGCAAGAACATTTCTACGTGTTTTATTGGCGGTCGTGCCTCTTTTTACTCTTGTCATGATAGTGTAATTGTTGTCAGGGGATCTGACGGATTATTTTGCGTTTATTAAAAATCTACTTTTTGACTTATTGCTGATTGTGAAGGTTGTGTTCTTTCTTTTGCTCAATTGTTTGACGCGCTGTTCTCGGGAATTAAAGTGATTCAATCCGCCTTTGCGTGCGAGAATTTTTCCGGTTCTCGTAACTCTCAATCTTTTCGTGAATGATTTTGTCGTTTTCATATTTTTTAAGCTTATAGCTTAGAGCTTTTAGCTTATAGGTCGCCGACGAAATTCCGTCTGCAAGCTATAAGCTAAAAGCTATAAGCTCATTAATTATTTCTTGCTAGCTTTTTCAATAACAGTAGTCAATCCTTTCGGGCCTTTTTTGGGGCCATCCATGATTTTATACTCTTCGGTTATAAAATGAAGGAGCCTGTCCATTCTTTCTTTCAGAAACGATTCATTCAGGTATTTTGCACGGCCTTTGAGAAAGAGGTTAATCTTCACTCTGTGACCCTCTTTGAGCCACGTGGAAGCGTTTTTCGCCTTTAATTCAAGATCATGCTCTCCTGTACCTATCGTTACCTGTAAACATTTTAACTCAACAACATGAGCGTTCTGTTTGGCGGCTTTTTCCTTTTTGCTCTTCTCGTAAACGAATTTACCATAATCTAGGATTTTTGCAACAGGTGGGACGGCGTTTGGAGAAATCTCTACCAAATCGAGTCCTGCTTGTTCCGCACGCGTGAGGGCCTCATCTCTGGAAATGACTCCAAGAAGAGAACCGTCAGGTCCGATGACCCGAAGTTGCGGCGCACGTATTTGTCCATTTATTCGTTCTTCCAAGGTATTTATTGTCTAAAATCTCTTAATTACTAATCTCGGCTATTGTAACAAATAATATGTTTTTTGGCAACTTTTTTGTGAGTTTTTGTGAGGTTAAAGAAAAAGAGCCCGGAAGGCTCTCTCTGTGTCTAATTGCGTGGGCTCGCTATTCATGAGAATGAGAATCTATCGGTTCTGTATTTTCTTTATTCACCGAAAGAAAATGCCCCACTTCAAGCGTATAGCAATCCTCAAGAATTACGACATCTTCAATTCTTGGCGACTGATTTCCTGCGTGTTTTCGTTCGCGCGTTTCAATGCTGGTTACAACTTTAATCTTTCCATTGCAATAACTGACGCTTTGGACGCAAAAGATTAAATTACTTCCGGGAACACTGATTTCACTTACAGCGCTTTCTTTGCAGGCATGCATGGTAATTGGGTTGGAAATAAAATCATTATCATCGTTCATTTTTATTCTCCTCTATTAAAGAACACAAAAGTTTATTCATTTACTTGTACCTTATATGATATATAAAGTCAACATATTAAACTGCGAAAATAAACTCACCTCAATTTCTAAACAGGAATAAAAAAAGTCGTCGCGATAGTTCGCGACGACGTGTTTCATCTTTCTTTTAAACTTGTTGTGCCTTTTTTTTGCCTTTAATTACGCTGAGTGGAACAATCTTATCGATAAGACCGAATTCTAATGCTTCATCGGCATCC
>CAIJYI010000027.1 GCA_903824855.1 uncultured bacterium
AAGGCGCTTTCGGATACTCAGCTGACGAATATGACCAGCACCAACGCGCAGACGAGTGCGAATGCGGTGCGAAAAACGACGGTTGTGATGTCTCAAAACACGAAATTAACCGACGGCTTGGTCGGACTCTGGAGCTTCAACGGTTTGGATGTCTCCGGCACCACCGCCTACGACCGAAGCGGAAGTGGAAATCACAGCACGATGTTCGGCGGAGTTTCAAAGACAATCGGCAAAGTAGGTCAAGGACTACAGTTTGATGGTGTGACAGGGTACGCTACAGTACCTAGTAAAACATTATGGGATTTTACGAACACAAATCTTACTCTTTCTTTCTGGGTATACAATAATGCCAACAGACAATCTTCCGACGCGTCCGCTCCATTGCAAGTTGGAAAAATGCTTTACAATACGGTGACGGTCTATTGGTCATTCGGAACTACTGCCGGCGGAGTGGTTGATTTGTATTACTATAATGGACAAAAGGTTCACTTTACGGGAACAACGGTGCTTCCGCTCAAAACATGGGAATTATTAACATTAGTGAAAAGCGGAACGTCATTAAAGATGTATATCAATGGGGCTCTCGAAAACAGCGGAACTGTATCCGGGACTCCTCAAACTGATACCACGACACCTCTTACTTTTGGAGCCCTGGAAAATTCATATTACAGCGGATCTCTCGACGAAGTCCGCCTCTCCAACCGAGCCCTAAGTGCCACCGAAATCAAACAACTCTACGACCTAGGCCGCTAAACTCTATCCTCACTATTTTTTTCATCTCTCAGTAAGGTCCGACCTTCCTCCACCAGGAAGGTCGGACCTTACTTGTGGATATTAGGCATAGAGGTATACTTGTGTAATGACAACAAGAAAAATATCGTTTTCGATTGATGAGCACTACCATGTATATAATCGCGGTACAGATAAACGAGTAATTTTTCAAGACGATCATGACTACCGGAGATTTATCGCCCTCCTCTATCTCTGCAACGGAACCTCCGCCATAGATCTCTATGAACATTTCCAGGAAGGTCGGACCTTCCTGGAACTTTATAAAATAAATCGTGGGGAAAAAATCGTTGACATTGGGGCGTATTGTCTCATGCCGAATCATTTTCATTTAATATTACGCGAGGCAGTAGAAGGGGGAATAAGCCTTTTCATGAAGAAGCTTGGAACATCATATGCGATGTATTTCAATGCGACAAACCAACGCACCGGCGCTTTATTTGAGGGAAAATTTAAGGCAAGGCATGCTGATCGCGATGAATATCTTAAATATCTTTTTGCTTATGTGCATCTAAACCCGGTAAAGTTGATTGACTCAAAGTGGAATGAAAAGGGAATCTTTGACCTGGAAAAAACAAAAGAATATCTCATTGAATATCCGTATTCGAGTTATCAGGATTTCATAGGAAAGAAGCGAATTGAGAAATCCATTTTGAGCAAAAAATCTTTTCCCGGATATTTTGAAAAGGAACAGGATTTTGACGAGTATATAACTGATTGGTTGACGTACAGTAAACATTTTACTCAAGAAGAAAATAAAAGGAAAATCCCTCACATGGTTTTTAAAAGTGTTTAAGAGTATATAAATCTCAGTAAGGTCCGACTTTCCTGGTGGAGGAAGGTCGGACCTTACTCTTTGGGGATAACTTCTTTGCGCTTACGTTTAATAAATTATATAATTATTAGGTGATTAAAAATTAATTTAGTTGTCTCTTATGAAAGATAAAATCGCAGCTATTCTAAAAGGTAAGGTTTTCTTGGGCCTTCTTTTTCTCGCCGTTGTTTATTCATTTTCCACGCTCCCTTCATTAGGGGTAATAACAGGAACCACTCTCTCTAGATCGCTTGCGCAGGTTATCAGCACTGTCACTCCAACGACTCCAGTTAACGTCCTCGGGCTCAACTCATCAAAAGCACAAGTCACCACCACCGGCAACATCGGCATCGGCACGTCGGCACCGGATACTTTACTTACCATTGCAGGGAATTATCCGACAACCTCAAATACTGTTTGGCCCGCACCAACACAACTCCATATTACTCCCGATGTGAATATCGCCGGCGGTGCATTCATAGGAAGCAAGGCGGATAATCACGTATACCTTGGGAGCGGTTTATCCCGTGTCGGAAAAGGGAATTGGAAAGTTCTTACCAATTATGGCGCTGCCTTGTATTCGCAATTCAACGGCGACCACAATTTTTTTGTCGTACCAAATACTGTATACGGAACCAACATAAATCCCAGCGCTCACATAGCGATGATAATCACTGAAAATAGCACTGTGGGAATCAATCTGGACCTTCCGGCTGCGATGTTGGACGTGAGGAATAGCTTCGTTAGCACATTGCCGGACCTATTGTTGGTAGCTTCATCTACTTCGGTAACAGGGGGCACTAAAGTTCCCGTACTCGATGTGAAAACAGACGGTAAGGTATTGATAGGTACACAGACACCTCTGTTTTCTCCGGCCAGCAATAGTCCGATCTTCCAAATTGCGGGCACAAACGGAGGACTCGCCGCTGCATATCAGTTCTCGGCAAACACAACCGGGTCAGCACTTTCCTTAGCTCATAGTCGTTCCGCTACAGTTGGGGCACAAGGAGCATTGCAAACTGGAGATTACTTGGGTCAGCTATCATTCTACGGTTCGAATGGTAACTTTTTCCAACGTGGCGCAGCTGTCCATGCAGTAGTGAATGGAATTGTATCTCCCGGCGTGATGCCCACCGACTTAGTCTTTGAGGCTGGGTCGAGCAATTCGTTTACTGAGAGGATGCGCATTACCTCTGCCGGTAACGTCGGTATTGGGATAGTAGCTCCGCAAGACAAACTGCAGGTTATCGGTGATATTCGCGTAGGCACGAGTGGAACTAATGGATGTATTAAAGGATTTGGCGGGACGGCCCTCACCGGAACATGTTCTTCCGATGCTTCTCTTAAGATTGTCACAGGTAATGTCACCGGTGTTTTGGAAAAACTTTCTCGTTTAGACTTGGTTACATACAAATGGAATCAATTGGCATCTGATTTGTATCAGAACAATACGAATACCACGAATACAGGTTATATTGCACAACAAGTACAACAGCAATTCCCGGAGCTCGTTACTTTTGACTCAAAGGGTTATCGCCAACTCAATTACACGACGCTCAACCTTTATGGATTGCAGGCGATTAAAGAAATGAACCAGAATCTTGATGGTATTGCCGGAACAAGGACTCCACTCTCAGGTTCTGCTTCTGAATCATTTGTAAGTGCATTCTTCACTAACATAAAAACAATGATCGTCGCTTGGCTCGCAGATGCGGGGAATGGAATAGGAGATGTCTTCGCGGGAACATTCCATGCAAAAGATAAATTGTGCATCAATGATACTTGTGTGACGGAAGCACAGCTCCAAGCTCTCATTCAGAATGCACAAAATGCAAAAGGAGTTCAACGTTAATTCCTTCGCTCACTCTTCGGACACAATAGCCCGCACAACAACTATTTAGGTATAAAAAAGTTTCAAAGTTATTGGCTTTGAAACTTTTTTTTCGTCGTTCGTCCTTGTCCGTCGTCCCTAACACCTAAAAGCTATAAGTAAAATCTAACAGCTAATGACTAGCTCCTTCATTATGGATAGTTCTTTGCGCTTATTTTTAATAAATTATATAATGTGTAGACAAATTGTAATTTAATTATTTGTCACTCATGAAAAATGAAAAAGTTGAAATAATTGAGGAAATTCTAACTGATAGAATTTCGGAAATTGAGGAAAAAATCGAAGAGAAAAAGGACGATATTATGGAGGCTCTTATTCCACGAAAATTTTTTCTGGAGAAAATCATTACCGACATGCTTCGCGGATTGGTTTTTCTTTTGCCGATATTCTTCCTTCCGATTTCAGGGCTCTATTATGATTTTTCAAAGAACATTCTTCTCTCCCTTTTTGTCATAGTAACCTTTATTCTTTCAATATTCCTGTGGATCAGACAAGGTAAGGTAGTTCTTCCAAAAAGTAAGATTTTCATGGCCCTTCTTTTTCTTGTCGCTGTTTATTCATTCTCTTCGCTTCTTTCCGGTGTTTTCACCGGTTCATTCTTCGGTACGGGTAATGAAGTTGCCTCGGCGTATGAAATTTTCATTTTGAGTATTACGACGTTCCTCTTCACTGCATATTTCAGAACGGAAAAACATTTATTCTCCATTTTTGTCGCTCTCTTTGCTTCTTCGTTTTTTGTTTTTCTTTTCCAAATTTTCCATTTTATTTTTCCCGGCATATCTATCGCAGGTTTATTCCCGACTAAAACCGCCACACTTATCGGTTCATGGAGCGATTTCGGAATTTTTTCGGGTGTCGTCGCCATTGTTTCGCTTATCGCCTTGGAGAAATTACCTGAAAATACTTTTGTAAACCGCAAATTTCTCTACGCTTTTCTCGCTGTTTCTCTTTTCTTTTATAGTATTTCCATCTTCACCGGGTCTTGGATTATCCTCGCCCTCATCACGACCTTCCTTTCCGTTTACTTTTTCTTTGATCGCATCTCATCTCTCAAAACCAGAAATATTTCTATCGCTGAAAAATGGCTAGCGACTCCATCTTTTGTTGTTGCTGTGATTTCAGTTGTCATGATTTTCTCGGGTACTTTCGTCAACGCTAAATTGTTTGGTGCAATGAATATTCCGCCGGTGCAAGATGTTCGTCCTTCTTGGTCAGGAACCATCCAGATTTTTAATGGCATGTTCAAGGAAGACATAAAGCAATCGGTTTTTGGTGTCGGTCCAAACAGATTTTTCATTCCGTGGCAAAAATATCGCCCCGTCGATATTAACTACACACCATGGTGGAACGTTGATTTCAATGAAGGCGCAGGAACTATTCCAACATCTATCATAACCGTCGGAATCGTCGGTGCCATCGCGTGGATTATTTTTCTTTTGTCATTTATTATCGGCGGTATTCATAATCTTCGCAAAAAATTAAATCATGCGAGTCCGCGCGGGCAGTTTATCGCGCTCTCGTCATTTGTAATTGCATTATACATCTTTGCAGTAGCTTTCTTTGGAGGTGTCGGTGCGGTTCCATTTATTCTCGGTTTCATTTTTACCGGAGTTTTCTTGGGGGCTCTTTCCTCGTTCGGTTCTCCAAAAGTTCGCGAATATTTCTATACCGGTGACCCAAAGAAAGGTTTTGTCATTATGGTGCTTTTGCTGGTCTTACTTGGATTGTCTGTGTTTATAGGATATAGAGGAGTAGCGCGTACTCGTTCATACTTTGCAAATCATAATGCTATCGTCCTTGGACAGGCCGGAAATTATCAGGAATCAAATGCTGAATTCAAAAAAGCGATTTCTCTTGCCCCAAGCGATTCATATTATCGTTCCTTCTCCGCACTTAATTCTTATCAAGCTACGGGGCTCATCACTCGCACCGATCTTTCCGCCGATGAATTACGTTCTCAATTCGGAGTCAGTTTCCAAGGTTCAGTTGAAAGCGCAAAAGTCGCCATCGCGGTGGATGACGCAAATTATTTAAACTGGCTCACTCTCGCAAATGCTTATTCAATTCTCGTCCCGCTCGGTATTCAAGGAATTTCAAGCGACGCATATACTCAGGCAAAAATTTCTCTAGAGCAAGCTTCAAAAAGAAACCCATATAATCCACAGATTTTTTACATGCAGGCAAGATTAGCTTTGGCGAATAAACAAACCGGTGTCGCTGTGGAATATTTGAGACAGTCTCTTTCACTAAAGTCTGATTATAATGATGCTCTCCTCTTACTCGCAGAAATCGAAGAAAGCAAAGGAAATTTGAAGAACGCCATCACCATTCTTGAAAATTCACCCACAGTAAGTCTTTCCGATCCGACGATGCTTTTCCAACTTGGATATCTGAGATATAAAAACGGCAATTATGATACCGCAGTTACCGCACTTGAGAAGGCCGTAAGTATCACCCCGAATTATGCCAATGCAAAATATTTCCTCGGGCTTTCATATTTTGAATTCGGAAGAAGAGCCGATGCCATTCAGCAATTTAAGGATATTGAAAAACTGAATCCGGATAGAACGGATGTCGCGCAAATGATTCGAAATATACAAAATGGTCTTGACCCATTGCCTTCAACCGCCCCAAAATTGGACCCAACCGTCCTGACAACTCCGACGAAGAAAAAATAGAGAATTAAAAAACCGACTTGATGAAAGTCGGTTTTTTTAATTTGTCGGTGTATCGTTCGTCCGTAAAAATTTGGGGTCGTTCCGCTTCGTCGTGCGGTGCGACCCCAAATTTCGTCGTCCGTTCGTTAAACAACCCTCGGTGATTTTCAAAAATTTGGCGGAGACACCGCCCAAGGCGGAGTCACCGCCAAATTTCCGAAAATTACCTATCGCGAATATTTTCGTTGTCGTAATTTGTCGTCGTCGTAACTTGGCGGTGAGTCCGCCTTGCAGGGCGGTCTCTCCGCCAAGTTCGTCGTCCGTTCGTTGATCAACCCTCGGTGATTTTCAAAAATTTGGCGGAGACACCGCCCGAGGCGGAGTCACCGCCAAGTTTTTGAAAATCACCTATCGCGAGCGTCTCCGCGCCATGCCTCGTCCTCCGACGAAAAACTGTCAGCGAACCGCTGTCTATTATCCGTAAGTGATCCGTTTCGTTCTTTTCCCGGGTTATGAGTGCGGCCACTCATCCTTCGGTGCGCCCACCGAAAAAGGGAAAAGGATTTCGTCGTTCGTCGTTCTCGTCCGCCCCATCATTCTTCCACGTTAGTGAGCCGTTTCGTTCTTTTCCCGGGTTATGAGTGCGGCCACTCATCCTTCGGTGCGCCCACCGAAAAAGGGAAAAGAACGAAACGGCGAACGGTCGTTTATCCACACATTGACTTTTAGGGATTTGACAAAAAAACGGTATTGGTTTATACTTAATATCAACGTTTTTAGGATGAGTTCATGGCTTATAAAACGCTCGTTTTTTAGCTAAAATCAAGCTTACTTTGCTTGCATACAACAATTAAATAGTCATATAGTACATCGTGATAAGCCTTAGGTAAGAAGGCAATGTTTTTGTTTGACTCTCAGGAAATACAGTCTTTTTCAATCCATGAAGACCGTATTTTTTGCGAGCTAAACAAGGGAGAGTAGAGTATATTTATTTTATTTATTCATTGGAAACGACAATATATGAAAAGAGAGAAAAAATATTTTTCGCTGTACCAAAGCGCACTCACTGAGACACCAAATCTCGTGGAGGCACAACTCGATTCCTACAATGCGCTCATCAAGAGCGGATTGGGAGAAATTTTCAAAGAATTTTCTCCAATCAAAGATTATTCAGACAAGAAATTCGCTCTTGAGTTTGTTTCTTTTGAAATTCTTCCGCCGAAATTCGACGAGTTTTTCGCAAAACAAAATAAGCTCACCTATGAAGCGCCTTTGCGCGTAAAGGTGAAGCTCCTCAATAAGTTTTTAAATAAAGAAAAAGAGCAAGAGCTTTTCATGGCGGATTTCCCGCTCATGACTGAGCACGGCACTTTTATCATCAACGGGGTGGAGCGTGTTATCGTTCCTCAGTTGGCCCGTTCATTCGGCGTGTTCTTCACCGCCAATGAATTTAGAGGAAGAAAAATCTTCGGCGCCAAAATCATTCCTGCTCGTGGAGCATGGGTTGAACTCGAAACGGACAACGATGTCGGAATTCATGTTCGCATTGACCGAAAAAGAAAATTCCCGGTTTCTCTCCTTCTCAAGGTATTCGGAAACGGCACCAAAGAACAAATCGTTGAAGCTTTCAAAGATGATCCTGAAGCATTGAATGCAGTGAAAATGTCACTCGCGAAAGACTCAGTTGCTACCAAGGAAGATGCCTACATCGGAATCTACCAGAGACTTCGCGACGGCGACATGGCAACTCCTGAAAATGCTCGCGATTTCGTTGATGCCATTTTCAGCAAAGAAAAATACGATATTTCACCTGTCGGACGTTTGCGTTTCAACATGCGCTTCAATAAGAGCGCCGATGCAGAAGAAGCTGAAAGACGCACGCTTTCCTTCGAAGACATTGTTTCCATCGTTAAACATATCGTAGAACTCAACAATACTCCGGGTGCAGCTCATGACGACATCGACCATCTCGGTCTTCGCCGTGTTCGCTATGTCGGTGAAATGTTCCAGCAGAAAATTCGCGTCGGTATGTCTCAGATGAAGAGAAATATTCAAGACAGAATGTCCACCGCTGAATCAGATGTTACCGCACCGATTGCTTTCATCAGCCCACGTCCGCTCCAAGCTCGTATCAAAGAATTCTTCGCCACAAACCAACTCTCCCAGTTTATGAATCAGGAGAATGCGCTTTCTGAAATCGAACACTTGCGCACTCTTTCAGCACTTGGACCCGGAGGTCTCACACGTGAACGCGCCGGCTTTGAAGTTCGTGACGTTCATCCTTCCCACTACGGACGCCTTTGTCCAATTCATACTCCTGAAGGTCCGAACATCGGTCTCATTCTTCGTCTCGCCATTTACGCACGTATCAACGAATTCGGCGTCATTGAAACTCCGTATGCTCGCGTAAAGAAAGGAAAGATTACAAAAGAAATCGTTTACCTGAACGCTCTTGAAGAAGAAGGTTACAAAATCGCTCACGGCGCAACCGCTCACAATGAAGACGGTGATATTTACGAACAAAAAATTGAAGTTCGTTTCGGAGCAAATCCTATTTTGATTGATAAAAAAGATGTTGACTTCATTGACGTCGCTCCAAATCAGGCATTTTCCGTTGCGACTTCCATGATTCCTTTCCTTGAACACAACGACGCGAACCGCGCACTCATGGGTTCAAACATGCAAAGACAAGCGACTCCTTGCCTCGTCCCTGAAGCTCCGTTGGTAGCCACCGGTATTGAAGGAACAGCAGCAAGAGATGGAGGCCGTATGGTTCTCGCCAATGAAGACGGAACAATTGCCTACTTGGACAGCCGAAAAATTATCATTAAAGATACTCATAATAAAGAACACACTTATCCGCTCGTAAACTTCTCCCGAACAAACAGTTTCGTTATGCTCCACCAGAGACCTTCCGTCTTTGTCGGACAGAAAGTGAAACGAGGCGAAGTTATCGCAGATATGTCTACGACCGACAACGGCCAGCTCGCACTCGGACAAAATATCCGCATCGCTTTCATGTCATGGAACGGTGCCAACTACGAGGACGCCATCATACTTTCAGAAAGACTCGTAGAAAATAATAAATTCACAACTATTCACATTGAAGAATTTTCAGTGAATGTTCGCGATACCAAACTCGGACCCGAAATGACGACTCCTGATATTCCGAATGTTGGAGAAGCAAAACTCAAAGACTTGGATGAAAACGGAATTATCCGCATCGGAGCCGAAGTTCGCCCCGGAGATATCCTCGTCGGAAAAATTACACCAAAAGGAGAGACACAATTAACTCCTGAAGAAAGACTCCTTCGCTCACTCTTTGGAGACAAAGCACGCGACGTGAAAGATACTTCACTTCGTATGGAGCACGGAAAACGCGGACGCATCATCGGTGTTAAAGTATTCTCACGTGATCGTGGAGACGCTCTTGAGTCAGGAATTATCCAAAGTATTTATATTGAAGTAGCTCAGATTCGTAGCGTAACCGTCGGAGACAAACTCGCGGGACGTCACGGAAATAAAGGAGTCATCTCAAAAATTCTTCCCGTTGAAGAAATGCCATACACAGAAGATGGAGAGCCGGTAGACATGATTTTGACCCCGCTCGGAGTTCCATCACGTATGAATCTCGGACAGATTTTTGAATTACACTTGGGAATCGCCGCTGAAAAACTTGGCTATCAGGCCATCACCCCTCCCTTCCTCGGAGTTACCGACGTTGAAGTTAAAGGAGAACTCGTTAAAGCCGGAATTCCGGAAAACGGAAAAGTTAAACTCTACGACGGAAGAACCGGTGAAAAATTTGATCAGGACGTATCAGTCGGATACATGTACATCTTGAAACTCCATCACATGGTTGAAGACAAGATTCACATGCGCTCAATTGGACCTTACTCTCTCATCACACAACAGCCACTCGGAGGTAAAGCACAAGGAGGAGGACAGAGATTCGGAGAAATGGAGGTCTGGGCACTTGAAGGTTACGGCGCCGCTTACACTCTTCAGGAAATGCTCACCGTTAAGTCAGACGATATCGTCGGTAGAACCGCAGCATTTGATTCTATTATTAAGGGAGAGAACATCAAACATCCAAACATTCCCGCATCGTTCAACGTTCTCCTCTCATCACTTCGCGGACTCGCCATGGATATCGAATTGAAGAAGACAGAGGAAGAAGAAATTGGTTAATCAAGACACTATAAACATTACTATTTCATTATATAATCATTATGGGATCGTCAGAAACAAATATCGAGCAATATACAGCTCCAAAGAAACAAGGTTTCAATCTGAATGATTTTGATCACATTTCTCTTAAACTCGCTTCACCTGAAACAATGGTGTCCTGGTCTTACGGGGAAGTTACAAAACCTGAAACTATTAACTATCGTACGCAACGAAGCGAACGAAGCGGTTTATTCTGCGAAAAAATATTCGGACCTGAAAAGGATTACGAATGTTATTGCGGAAAATATAAAGGAATTCGATATAAAGGTATCGTCTGTGAAAAATGTGGAGTTGAAATCACTCGTTCAATCGTAAGACGCGAAAGAATGGGACACCTCGAACTCGCTGCACCGGTATCACACATTTGGTTCCTTCGCGGAGTTCCTTCAAGAATCGGACTCATGCTCGGACTTCCCGTCGCGGAAGTTGAGAAAGTCATTTATTTCGCCGGTTACATTGTCATCAGTGTTAATCAGGCTGAAAAAGCGCGACTCCTCAAAGAACTTGATTCTGAATATAAAGGACGAGTTAAACAACTCACCGACGAAAAATCGAAAGACCGAATGAAAGAGTTGGTTACCGCGGCAAAAAAGGAACTTGAAAATCTTGAAGAAGGAAAAGTTCTTGATGAAGCTCTGTACCACAAATATTCTGTTAAATACGGAAGCGCCTTTGAAGCGGGAATCGGAGCAGAAGCCATCTATGATATTTTCAAAAAGATTGATCTTCAGAAGATGAAAGAGGCTCTTGAAATTGAATATCAGAAAGCGGGGAACACCGAGAAAGTTAAAGTTACAAAGAGACTCGGATTGGTTCGTTCATTGCTCACCTCGGGGGTTCGTCCTGAATGGATGTTTATGACCGTTATTTCCATCACTCCTCCGGCACTTCGCCCGATGATACCGCTCGATGGAGGACGCCATGCCACTTCCGACGTGAACGACTTGTATCGCCGTGTCATCAACCGCAACAATCGCTTAAAGAAACTCAAAGAAATCGGCGCACCTGATGTCATTCTTCGTAACGAAAAACGTATTCTTCAGGAAGCTGTTGATGCCCTCATTGATAACTCCGCAAGAAAACAAACTTCCGCTGCAATGAATCAGGCTCAGAGACGAGCTTTGAAATCACTCTCCGATTCTCTCAAAGGAAAACAAGGACTCTTCCGCCAGAACCTTCTCGGAAAACGTGTCGACTATTCAGGACGTTCCGTTATCGTCGTCGGACCTGATTTGAAATTGGATCAATGTGGACTTCCAAAATATATTACTCTTGAACTCTTCCGACCTTTCGTCATTTCAAAAATCTTGGAATCCGAACTCGCTTACAACATTCGCGGAGCCAATCGTTTAATCGACGAAGCCGTTCCTGAAGTATGGGCGCTCTTGGAAGATGTCATCAAAGGAAAATATGTTCTTTTGAATCGCGCACCTACTCTTCATCGCCTCGGTATTCAGGCCTTCCACCCAATTCTCGTTGAAGGAAACGCCATTCATGTTCATCCTCTCGTATGCTCCGCTTTCAACGCAGACTTCGACGGAGACCAGATGGCCGTTCACGTACCACTTTCAAGAGAAGCTCAGAAAGAAGCAGGAGATCTTATGTCTTCCGCTAAAAATCTTCTCAAACCGGGTAACGGAGAAGCGATTTCTTCAGCAAAAATGTTGGACATCGTCCTCGGTGCCTACTGGACAACGAAAATTATTCCGGGAGACAAAGGTGAAGGAAAATTCTATCCGAATCCAAACAGTGCCATCATGGCCTACGATTTTGATAAAACCGGTATTCGCGCAGAAATCACCGTTCTTGGAACCGAGAGTCCTAAATATGCAGCCTATGAAGGAAAGCCATTCAAGACTACTATCGGACGCTTACTTTTCAACAGCATTCTTCCGAGAGACTTCGAGTTCATCAACAAAGAAATCGACAGAAAAGCGATGTCAAAAATCGTTGACGATGTTATCGCACGATATGGAATTGAAGGAACACCTGCAATTCTCGACAAAATAAAAAACTATGGATTCAAATGGGTTACGAAAGCCGGAATCACATGGGGAATCGACGATGTTAAAGTTCCACCTCAAAAGAAAGAAGTTATCGCCGAACACCAGAAGATGTCAGAAAAAGTAAAAGAGCAGTTTGAAGAAGGTCTTCTTTCAGAAGATGAGCGATACAGAAAAACGATTGAAATCTGGCAAGGTGCCATTAATAAAATCGAAAAATTCATTCCTCAAGCATTTGAAAAAGATGGTTCCGTATACGACATGATTCATTCAGGAGCTCGCGGTTCACTCTCCGCAATCGTTCAGATGGCAGGTATGAAAGGTCTCATTATCTCAACATCAGGACGCACCATCGACTTCCCGGTTAAGCCATCAAATAAAGAAGGACTTTCACCGCTTGAATACTTTATTTCCACTCACGGTTCACGTAAAGGTTTGACAGACACCGCATTGAACACCGCAAAAGCCGGATACTTGACCAGACGTTTGGTTTACGTTTCCGACGGAGTTGTTGTTTGTGAAGATGACTGTGGAGAAAAGAACGGAATCCCTCTCAGAAAACAAGACATTCACGGAATGGAAATCCCAATCTCAAAAAATCTCAAAGGAAGAATTCTTGCGAAAGACGTCGTTTCTTCAAAAGGAGAAGTGCTCTTCAAAAAGAAACACCTCATGACAAAAGTTGATGCCAAGGTTATTGAAGAAAACGGAATCCTCGAAGTTTTTGTCCGCTCACCACTTTCCTGTAAAGCTCTCTACGGAGTTTGCCGACAGTGTTACGGATTGGATCTCGGAAGAAATAAACTCGTTGATTTAGGTGAAGCCGTCGGAGTCGTCGCAGCGCAAGCAATCGGCGAACCGGGAACCCAGCTCACAATGAGAACATTCCATGCCGGAGGTGTTGCGACAGCAGGAGGAGACATCACATCAGGACTTCCTCGTGTTGAAGAAATCTTCGAAAGACGTTCTATTAGAAGTAACGCTATCATTGCAAAAGAAGACGGAACCGTTACTGAAGTAAGAACAAACGACAAAGAATTAATCGTGAAAATACTCGGTGGAGGAGCTCACGGAAAAGACAAGAAAGCCGAAGCTGAATACACAACCGACTATCGAAGAGTTTCCTTGGTAAAGGTTGGTGATGAAGTTGAAAAAGGTGAAGTCTTAACTGACGGAGCCGGCGACATCTCAGAAATCTTCAAATATGGAGGAAAAGAGAAAGCTGAAAATTACATCATTTCCGAAATCAGCAAGGTGTATGAATTGCAGGGAGCTTCCATCGACAGAAAACATCTCGAAATTATCATTCGACAAATGTTCTCTCGCCGTGTGATTCGCGACGGTGGCGACACGAAATTCAATATCGGACAGATTATCGAAAATATTGAACTTTACGAGGAAAACGAAAAAGTGAAAGAGAGAGGAGGAGTCGAAGCGCGCGGTGATACCGTCGTTCTCGGAATCTCAGAAATCTCACTCACCACCAGAAGTTTCCTCAGTGCCGCATCATTCCAAAACACTTCAAGAATTCTTATCGACGCAGCCGTAAAAGGCTCCACCGATGACCTCTCAGGTCTCAAGGAAAACATCTTAATCGGACGCTTAATCCCGGTAGGAACCGGATTCAGAGCCAGATTAGAAGATGATGAGGTGGTAGAGGGAACGGATGTCGAGGAGGTTGTTGAATAAAATATGACACAAAAAACAATGCTCAGAAATGGGCATTGTTTTTTGTTGCAACTAATTGAAATATATGTTATAATATGAGAGGTGATAAATAGTTTTTTTGAAATAATTTTGGAGCATATCATGAAAAACATATCTAAAAATGGATTCCCGGAAAACTTTGATTGGGGTGCGGCGTTCGCTTCCTATCAGGTAAGCGGGTGTAAAAATTCGAACTGGTCGGATTGGGAACATTCCGAAAAGCGTAAAAATGATTTAGAAGAAAGCGGTGAATTAAAAAAACATTCGCTCTCTAATTTTTTGTGTGGCGATGCGTGTAAACACGATAAACGTTTTGTCAGTGACTTTAACCTCGTGAAGAAACTCGGACACAATTCATTGCGTACCGGTTCAGAGCCCGGAAAAATAATGCCGAAAAAAGGCGTTATCGATAAAAAAGAAATTGCACGAATTGTAAAAATGGTAAAACATTTAAACAAACTCGGCATTAAAATTTATTGGAATCTTTGGCACTGGACTATTCCGACATGGTGGCAAGAAGAAGGCGGTTGGGAAAGCCCGCACGCTATAGAATATTTTACACTCTATACGAATGCCGTTGTTAATGCGCTTGCTCCTCTTGGGGTAACACATTGGATAACTCTCAACGAGACAAATGTATTTGGAAAATTATCTTATGAATACGGCGCGTGGCCTCCGCAACTTTCTGATCATGCACGATATGAAGTCGTAAATGATGCATTGGTGCAAGCTCATATTGCCGCATATAAAATAATTAAGAAAGTTTGTCCTCAATCTTTTGTCGGTGTTGCGCACGCTCTTGGTCATAATGAAATGACTGAAGCTACAGCGGAACAACGAGAATGGAAGGAAAAAGAAGACGAAGCTTGGAGCCGTCATTTTCTTGAAAAAATTAAGGATTATCAGGATTTCGTAGGAATAAATCATTATCGCGGTTCGCTTTTTGGCGGAAGACCGGTAACGATTACAAATGACCTTGATTGGGATATGTATCCTCGCGCAATATACGATACCATTATGGATGTTTGGAAATGGTACGGCAAACCGATTGTCATTACTGAAAACGGTTGTGCTGATGATGAAGATAGCAGGCGTCCATGGTTCCTTTGGGAAACCTTGAAATGGATTCAAAAAGCAATTGAAGATGGAGTTCCTGTTTTAGGATATCTTCACTGGTCGCTTATGGATAATTTTGAATGGGCTTATGGCTTCTGGCCTCGTTTCGGTCTGATTGAAATTGACCGTGAAAATAACTTGAAACGAATTCCAAGAAAATCAGCTTACTTGTATCGAGATATTATTCGGTACGGTCTGACCGATAAAGTCGCAAAAAAATATTCGGATATAATTGCCTATCCACAAAACAAGAAAATCGTATAAATGCTCAATAAATGTTGTTAGTCGTTCTACAGTTAGTGCCGTTTCGGAATTTCCGAAACGGCACTTTTATATAATTATGTTGCATGAGATAATTCACATTATAATAATATGAGCCAAGAATTTGAAACAGTTGATCTTTCAGGGGCAATTCCTTCGCAGCAAACGGAGGGCTCTATTGCTCAGTCATCATCCGGCGATGCTTTTAATAATGATTTACGAAGTCATTCTTCTCCAAAGAAACGTTTTGGCCTTATAACTCAATTAGTCATAAAATACTCCGGCGGGAAAATTTCAAACGAGAATGAAGCAAATGTTG
>CAIJYI010000028.1 GCA_903824855.1 uncultured bacterium
AAACATTTCGCTAGAAGAGGCTTGATAGAATTTTGTTTTAATTCCTGTTTCGCGGATAGCATCAAGCAATCGAAGTGCGCCGAGGCCCGTTACATCACTCGTATATTCCGGAATATCAAAGCTGACTCGCACATGACTTTGTGCGCCGAGATTATATATTTCATCGGGTTTAATTTTTTCCAGAAGGCGATTCAGACTGCTTCCGTCGGAAAGATCTCCAAAATGAAGAAAAAAAGTTTGTCCGTTTACGTGGGTGTCATGATAGAGATGGTCTATTCTGCTCGTGTTGAATGTGCTTGAACGGCGAATAATTCCGTGAACTTCATATCCTTTTTCGAGGAGTAGTTCCGCGAGATACGATCCGTCTTGTCCGGTGATGCCGGTAATGAGTGCTTTTTTCATAAATGTGAATATATTGTTCAATAATGTAGTTAAACACTATTCTGTCATAGATGAATCAAGTTGGATATATTGACATAAGTGACTATCTGCGTTTTTTATGTGTTGCAATAAGGGATTAAAAGAATATTATCATATCATGCAATCTGTAATTTTATGTGGGGGGTCGGGGACTCGATTATGGCCTTTATCTCGGAAAAATTATCCAAAACAATTTTTGAATCTTTATAGTGACAAATCTCTTTTGCAGGAGACATTTTTGCGCATGCGATTAGTGATGCCTGCTCAGAATATTTATTTCGTTACGAATAGAGATAATTATTATAACGTTTTCAATCAAGTCAAGGAAATAAATCCGGCATTTAAGGAAGAGAATATTATTCTTGAACCGACGGCGAGAAACACTTTGCCGGCTATTGCGCTTGCTGTAAAATATTTGAAAGAAAAAATAAAAATACCTGTTGATGAACAGATTCTTTTTGCGCCTGCCGACCACTCCATTTTAGACGGTGCGGGTTTTGCGAAGGTTATAAAAAAAATGGGGAAGTTGGTTTTACATAATATCGGCACTATTGGAATTACGCCGACAAAACCCGAGACCGGTTATGGATATATAGAGAAATCTTTCGCCGTGGATCCCGTGTCTCGGCACGGGATGACTGTTCGTGGCGGAGGTGGCAGTTTTTTCAAGGTTTCTTCTTTTAAGGAAAAACCGAATAAAGAGGTTGCGGAAAAATATATTGAGTCGGGGAAATATCTATGGAATTCCGGCATGTATATGTTCACTGCGAAAACTTTTTCCGCAGCTTTGAAAAAATATGTACCTGAAATTTCAAAAATTTACGGCGAAAAATATGAGGATTTTTTGAAACATTTTTCGGATCTCCCGAAAGTTTCCATTGATAACGGTATCTCGGAAAAGTCTGATAAAGTCGTTGTTTTTGAAGGGGATTTTGGCTGGAATGATATCGGTTCTTTTGACAGTATGGCGGATTCGGCGATGGAAAATAAAAAAAATTCTCCGCGTCATGTCAGTGTTGATTCAAAAAATATTTTTGTGCATACGACGAGCAATCGTTTGGTTGCGACGCTTGGGGTGGAAGATTTGGTTATTATTGAAAACAGCGACAGTATTCTCATTCACAAAAAGGGAAGAAGCGAAGATGTTAAAAAACTTCTCGCACATCTTGAAGAAAAAAAGTATCCCGAGGTGGAACACAATATAATAGTACATCGTCCGTGGGGCAGATATGAAGTGCTCATGGATACGCCGTTTTATAAAGTGAAGAAAATCTTGGTGTATCCCGGGGCGAAACTGTCATTGCAGTCGCATGAGCATCGAAGCGAACATTGGGTGGTGGTGGACGGAATGGCAGGAGCGACAAACGGCGAAGATTATATCATTCTCAATAAAAGTGAAAGTACCTTCATTCCCGCGCGAGCCAGACATCGTTTGGAAAATCCCGGAAAAACGAACCTGGAAATTATAGAAGTTCAGCTCGGTCCTTATCTCGGTGAAGACGACATTAAAAGATTTGATGATATATATAGAAGGATTTAGGATTGCGCATATTTTGTTTTTGGGTATATAATCACGTGATGTCAGATTTGTTAATAGGGGCAGGGAGAAAATCACCGATTGAACTTCCGGAGGCAACTTCCGGGGATTTTCGAATTGAACATCACGATGGTATTCACAAACTTGTCGGAAAAGAAACAGGAATTTGGATGACTGATTATCCTATTGAGGTTAAACAAATGTACGAGGCGGTTGTTGCGGTTAATGCTTCAGGTATCGGGCTGGTTGGCGGATTGGGGCTTGGTGTCGTCGCAGAATTTCTTGGAGAGAGAGACAGTGTGAAATCTCTCGATATCATTGAAAGGTCGCAAGATGTTGTGAACTTAGTCGCAAAAAATCTTATCTATCAGGAAAAATTCAATATTATTGTTGAAGATATAAATGTCTTCCTTCGACAGTTAACAGAGTGGCCGTATGATTTTGCGATTCTTGATACGTGGATGGGAAGTAGTGCTGAGACATGGCTCGTGCAGGTTCTTCCACAGCGACGATTGATTGCGAATAGATTTGGAAAGCAAAATGTTCATTGTTGGGTGGAGAATGAAATGAAAGCTGAATTATTAAAATTATTAACAACAAAATCCCCTTATTGGATTCTCAGCAAAATGTCTATGCCGATGAGCAATGAAGATGCTCTTTGGTTTATGGATAATGTTGGGTTACCGGAATGGGAAGAAAAATATGGCGATAAAATCTAAAAACATGAAATTAGCTGAAGCATTAAAAAACGTTTTTGAAGAAGATCAAAAAATAAGGAGAGAAATCTGGGATACGGTAAATTTCGTCGGAATGAGAGATGGAACGCTGAGTATTTTTCTCGCGGACGGAGAATATCACGGTTGGACGATTACCACAGAGGATGTTGACGCGATTGACTGGATATTGCTGTAAATAAAAAACATATTCGAGAGAAATTCAAAATACCAAGGCAAAATCCTGCGTTCAAGGTCTTGTCTTGGTATTTTTTTGCAAATTGTTATATTATAGAGGGCATATGAAACAAATTGAAAACTACCTTCGGGGTATAATTGTTACGGGAATCTTTGCTATTCCTTTTTTGGCCTTTGTTGTTGCGGGCTCATTATTTTTTCCTTATATAACAGGAAAGAACTTCGGTTTTAGAATGATTGTAGAAGTTATTTTTGCGGCATGGTTTTTGCTCGCATACTATAATAAAGAGTATCGGCCGAAATTCTCGTGGATTATGGCAATGGCATCTATTTTTGTCGTTGTTGTTTTTCTGGCGGATTCTTTCGGATTTAATGCATACAAAAGTTTTTGGTCCAATTACGAAAGAATGGAAGGCTTTGTCGGGCTCATACATGTTTTTGCTTATTTTGTCGTTCTTGGCTCCGTTCTGACGAAAGATTTATGGACGAAGTTTTTGCATACGAGTGTTTGTGCAAGTATCCTCATGTCATTTTATGGAATCATCCAACTGATGGGTGATGCCGTTATTAGTCAGGGTGGATCCCGTCTTGATGGCCGTTTTGGAAATGCCGCTTATTTCGGCGGATACCTTTTGTTCAATATTTTTCTTACCGCATTTCTTATTGTGCGTAGAAAGGAATTTGATTGGCTCTCCTATTTATATACCGCTGCCATCGCGCTTCAGATGTATATAATGTTTGCCACAGAAACTCGTGGTTCAATGCTCGGATTGTTCGGCGGGATTATTGTTGCGGCATTACTCTTTATTTTCTTAGATAAAAAAAGACCGGTTCTTAAATGGATTGCCGGAGGAATTATCGGGTTTTTAATCATCTTTGTTTTTCTTGTCTTTCAAAACAAAGAAACCGATTTTGTAAAAAGCCATGCGCCTCTTTCTCGTCTCGCTTCCATTTCTCTTGCTGAAACGACCGTCGCTTCGCGTTTTATGGTCTGGGGAATGGCGATTGACGGATTCAAAGAGCGTCCGCTTCTCGGGTGGGGTCAGGAAAATTTTAATGTCGTCTTCAATAAATTTTACAATCCCGGAATGTACGCACAGGAACAATGGTTCGATCGTGCACACGATATTTTTCTTGATTGGTTGATTGCCGCCGGAATATTCGGGCTTCTGTTTTATCTTCTTCTTTTCCTTTCAGGAATGGCTCTCGTTTGGGAAGCTGAAACAGGTACTGAAGAAAAAGGGCTTTGGGCAAAAATTAAGCATTCTTGGAGAAAGCACGTGTCGGGAGAAGAACAGAATAAAATATTGGAACGCAGTATTTTGACCGGACTTTTTGTTTCCTACTTTATTCACAATATTTTCGTGTTTGATAATCTTTTCAGTTACATTCTCTTTTTCTCTCTACTCGCTTTCTTGCATCACAATCACACACAGAAACTTCCGACCTTGCCGACAATGCATCAGAAAAAACAACAGATAAAAATAATCGACGAAGAAATACTTCCCATTTCATATATTGGTTCAGTAGTTGTTTTTGTTTTCTGCCTCGTATTTTATTTTGTGAATATTCGTCCGATTGAGGCAAATACAATACTTATCGACGCAATCCAACCCCGCCAACAGAGCGGTTTGCCGATGCAGGAAAATCTTGATTTATTCAAACAGGTTTTTAGTTATAATACTTTTGGAAATTCAGAAGCGAGAGAGCAACTTGTCCAAGCGGCAATGCGAGCATCAGGAACTGAATTCCCTCCAGCTTTGCAAAAAGATATTTTTTCCTTTGCAAATCAGCAGATTCTTTTACAGTTGGATGAAACGCCAAATGATGCGAGATATGAAACTTTTGCCGGAATGTTATTTGCACGTTACAAAATGAATCCCGAGGCTCTTGCTCATTTTCAAAAAGCGCATGAACTTTCTCCTGCGAAACAAACAATCTCTAATAATCTAATAATGGCATATCTGAATTCGGGAGATAATAGCAGTATTCAAAAAGCACTATCTTTAGCGAAGACCTCTTATGAATCCGCTCCGGCTTTCGATGAAGCTGCAAAGATGTATGCGTTGACTCTCATGAGGACGGGAGAAGTGGAACAAGGTCAGCAAGTACTTTTCAAACAATTCGGAACAGATTTGATATTTGATGAGAATCTTATTAATGTCTACGCAGCACTCGGAAATTACGAAAAGATTATTGCTATCATCGATAAACAATTAACCGTGAAGGATGATCCTCAATTACGCATACGTCTCGCGGCAGCTTACTTAGGTGCGAATCAGAGAGCGAATGCTATTTTGGAAGTACAAAAAATTATGGTATCGAATCCGGAATTCAAACAGCAAGGGGAAGCATATATCCAAGAAATCCGCGCGGGGAGGAATCCTTAAAGAGTTATAAAGTTTATCAAGTTCGTAAAGTTCATAAAGTCCGACGGAAACGTCGGGCTTTTTTGTATCTTTTTTATCCACTTTTTTGGGTTTTGAAAATTTCCTTTATTGGTGTAGTAAAAAAGAACCTAATTAGAGCCATATAATTGAAGAGCGGAAAGTGTTGACATTGAAATGCTTTTGCGTATAATGGAGGGTACGCTCATTGAAAAACGGTCTTTCGAAAGAAAGATTTATAAAGTACAAATGCAACACAAATTGCAATCGGATATCAATTATATTTATTGACCGGTTGCGTGGCTAATGGTCTTAATGCAAGAAGACATTAGTTCATACTAGATAAACAAATAGAAATAAATTTTCTTTTGTTTCACTCTTGTCTATATACAATTTTTTAGAGTTTGATCCTAGCTCAGGATGAACGCTGGCGACGTGGATAAGGCATGCAAGTCGAATGGGTTTAGACCCATGGCGAACGAGGTAGTAACGAGTAGGTACGTACCAAGAAGTCAGGGATAACCCGTCGAAAGACGGGATAATACTTGATAGTCCCTTCGGGGTAAAGATTTATCGCTTCTTGATCGGCCTGCTTAGTATCAGCTAGTTGGTAGTGTAATGGACTACCAAGGCTATGACGCTTAGGGGAGCTGAGAGGCTGACCCCCACCGATGGCACTGAGATACGGGCCATACACCTACGGGTGGCTGCAGCCGAGAATATTCCACAATGGACGAAAGTCTGATGGAGCGACGTCGCGTGATCGATGAAGTCCTTCGGGATGTAAAGGTCTTTTATGAAGGAGAAATTTTATTGATAGTACTTCATGAATAAGGGGTTGCTAAACTCGTGCCAGCAGCAGCGGTAATACGAGTACCCCAAGTGTTATCCGGAATTATTGGGCGTAAAGGGTGCGTAGGCGGTCATGTTAGTCTTTTGTTAAATGCTCCGGCTTAACCGGAGCTCTGCGGAAGATACGGCATGACT
>CAIJYI010000029.1 GCA_903824855.1 uncultured bacterium
CGTCGCGATAGTTCGCGACGACGTGTTTCATCTTTCTTTTAAACTTGTTGTGCCTTTTTTTTGCCTTTAATTACGCTGAGTGGAACAATCTTATCGATAAGACCGAATTCTAATGCTTCATCGGCATCCATAACTTGTTCTACAAAATCGGAAATCGCGAGTTTTTATCGCCGCAGACGGCGATGAAATCCAAAATTTTTTCACTATTGATATTTGCCGGTACAATCTGAAAATCATCGAGCTCCACATTTTCGTTTTTGGTGGATTGTTTTCTGCGAATGGTGTTTAATGCAATAGTATAAGCTATTCGGAGGACGGCTGATGGTAAAAAATTTCGAAGTCCGAAAATATCTGCGCGCACAATTTTTTTTGCGGTATCCATATCGCGGTTCATTAACCGAATTATTCGATCATTTCCGGTGAGAGCAAACATTTGAACTTGCGGAAAAACTTGTGTTAAAAGATGTAAAAATTCTTCTTTGTTATATTCTTGAACATGATATGGATCAAGAATGTCTCCCGTTGGCGAAAAAGTGAGTCGGTTCGGCGTTGATATGATGGCGTATCCGGATGTTCGTAAAATACGTTTCATTGAACGTAGCATATTGAGCGGTTGTTTCAGGTGTTCAATAGTTTGGAAAGAAGTGACAATGTCGTAAGAGTCATCTTTTAATGGCCAAGTGTTTTCCAGATTTGCAACAAGATATGATAAATTACTTGCCTTATAAACCGAATTCGCATGTTTGATTGTAGAGACTGAGCGATCGATACCGGTAACAGAGGATGCTTTTGTGGCAAACAAAGATGCCCCGTATCCCTCTCCGCAGCCGCAGTCCAGCACATCCTTATCTTTGATGAACGAAAGAAAATACCGGTAAACAACCTCATGTCTAAGATATGTATATTTCAATATCTTTTGGTCAGGGATAATCCTTTCTCCTGTAAAAAATGGCATAAATTTAAATTTTTATAATTTGTTTCTTTGATAATATCATGATCTCTCCGTTAAGAAGCAGTGTCTTTTGGGGAAAAGTGGAATACATCCAATTCATCAATTCACTATCTTCTTTAAACCCCACCCATTCGCTTTTAATATATACAAGAGTATCGGCATTTAAGAGAAGCTCACTTTTCAATTTTTCCTCATCGGCGTATGGAGGGGAGGAGGAAGGCAGAAGATCATACGAGGTCGGGTTATTTTTTTTATAGAAATAATAATATCCGGGAGAAAACGGAAAAAAGAAAACCCGTTGATTGGCAAGCTCTGTGCGCAATACTTTGTCCATTACGGGCAATTGGCGTGCGAGTGAAAAAGATTTGTCATTATCAATCGATGGATACCAGCGATTATTAATGAGTACGGAGCCTCTTGGTGTTATGATTGATGATTGGTTTTCCGAAGGTCTGTAGTATCGGGTTTTAAATTGAACAGAAATAAGCCGACCTAACCACCAATATCCTACTAAGGCAACGACGATTATGGTAAAAGAAAGAGTCGCTACTTTTAACGGGGAACCGATCTTTCCGATTGAAAATGAACTCGCGTGCCAAAGTGTGGTAAGTGCGACGAGTATGAGCACGAGAGTAAAAGCACTGACCTGCGCCAAATGTATTGTTTCCGGAAAGTAAAACAAAGAAAGCATGAGGGAGGTGTTTGCCATCGCCATAATGATATAGGGTTTTTTCCACTCAGACCTGACCGATTGTGAAGTGAAAAGCGGTGTAAAAAAAATCAGAGAAAAAAGAACAAACAATATTCCATCAGTCGTATTGCCTCCGGCGAAGGTCGGATAAAAAGTAAGGTTGTTGTAAATGAGCTGAGTCCAAACCGGTTCGATAAGACCGGAAAATAGTAAAGCGAGGAGAATAGATATCAAAACAAACATTGGGGCGGACATAAATAGAAATACTCTTTTCAGACGCGCGCCACGGGGCGAAAAAATAATAATTGTCGCTAAAAGTGAAATTGCGAGAAACATCGCTTTATTGGGAAGCAAAAGTCCTGCCAGAACAAGACACAATCCGGACGTCATGATTCGAAAATCGTTCAATTTCCCCATAAGTAATCGGGTACTTAAGATTGCCAATATGAGAAATTGCCAATGATAGCTTACTATGGGCCAGAGCGGAAAAACAATAAAAGCAAATAAAAGACCGCTCAAAATTCCTATCCGTCGAGAAAAAATAGCGCCTAGCCAAAAGACAGAGACAATAAGAAAGAGTGCACACAAAAAATTAAAAGACTGAATACTTACATAATCCTGGCCAAAGAAAAACATCCATGCGGTCAGCGGCAAGTATGCTGTCCCCGGTGCGTATGAATAAAAATCTAGATGAGGTATCTGTCCTCCAAGAATTCGAAGAGATGCTTGCGTCATTACAGCCTCGTCACCGAAATTTCCGTATGCACCCAGCGTAGTGAGAGATCCAAATGTTAAATTCCATAATTGTAGCAGTATCAAAATTGCAACAAATACTCCCGCTACATATTCCACCGATAAACCATTCACGCGAAACGGAATTTTCAAGTAATTATTCATGGCGGATATAAACTTTAATAGTCCCTCCTTTTTTGGACATAGCTTCGGCGACAGATAAAAATATTGCCGGAAGAACTAAAAACGGCAACAGTGCGAGAAGGCCGAAAAAACGTATTGACCCGCCTCTGTCTCCTCCTGAGGAATCTTCCTCGTTTCGGATATTTTTTAAATGATTATAAAAATGATTGTTATCGCCTAAAAATTTATTATAAAAACTCTGAATATAACCGAAAGGATTATATTCTAAAGAAAAATGTTCTATTTTTTGGATGCGAAAACCGTATTTGATTAGCAATTTCTGTAATGTTTCCGGGGAATAGTGATACAAATGTCTCGGGATATCGCGATGAAACCAGTCCTTTCCAAACCACCGCGCTTGCCAGCTTGCGACGTTTGGGAGAGTAATAACAAGAAGACCTTCTGGGGTCATAATGCGCCGAATCTCATTGAGATATATATCAGGGTCGGCAAGATGCTCAAAAACATGCCAGAGAGTAATCACATTGTGTGAGTGTTCAGCAAAATGGTGCTCAGTAATATCTCCAATAATAATATCAAGATCTTTGAAACTTTCCTCTCGTACTGCGGACGCGGATATTTCAAGGCCGGTGGTGTTCCATTCACGTTTCTTAATGTTGAATAAGAATGCTCCGTCAGCACAACCGATATCCATTATGCGTCCTTTTTCGTGTTCGTATAAAGAAAGAATCTTGCGAACTTTTTTAATAATTGATATCTTTCTCAACCATTGGATTATCGGCGGAAACTTCATTGAACCATTACCGTAATAATTTACGTCATAATACCGAGAAAGAACACTCGCCGATGGTTGAGGATTTACCATCTCAAGACCGCACTTCTTACAACTAGCGACTGAAAATTCTTTCGTTTTTTGTTTGTTTCGGTAAACAAGGTTAAAATCGCTTGAGCCATCAACGGGGCAAGAATGCATCAATCCGCTGATTACAGGTGGCTTTTGAGTCATAAACAAATCAAACCTTGATGATTTTATTGAATAAATTTTACGTAAAGTCTAAAATTGAAGATCTACAATCGCATTGCAATTAACGCAAGTATACCATTTTTACCTTGCCGATACTATGTCCCTTCCGCTTAGGTTTGAGACTTTTTTGGGATTTCTTTTTACTTTACCGGCGTAATAAAAAAAGTCGTCGCGATAGTTCGCGACGACGTGTTTCATCTTTCTTTTAAACTTGTTGTGCCTTTTTTTTGCCTTTAATTACGCTGAGTGGAACAATCTTATCGATAAGACCGAATTCTAATGCTTCATCGGCATCC
>CAIJYI010000030.1 GCA_903824855.1 uncultured bacterium
ACCGGTCTCCTGTTGGTTCTTATTGCATCAAGTATTTTACATACCATCAATCCTGATGTATTGAATATTGGTTTTAAGTTGCAAAAGGTATCTAAATAATCATACAAAACAAGCCGTAATTTAAAAAAACGACCGGTTGGTCGTTTTTTTTGTTTTAAATTAAAGATTATTTTTTAACCTCGGCGAGTTTCCTTACATACATCTCCTGACCAATAGCAAAAAGGTTGCTGATGACCCAATAGAGTGCGATAGCTGAAGATAAAGAATAGGAGATGAAGAAAACCATTGGCGGAAAAATATATTTCATTTGTACCGACATATTTCTTGCGAATTCTTCCTGAAAGGTGAGTTCTTTTCCTGCTTCCTTCTTTGGTGCCGTCGGCATAGAAAGGCGAATTTGAAAATATTGAGTGATTCCGGCAAGTAAAGCTATGACGACGCTTTTCTTCACTAAATCGATGCCCAAGAAAGAAGTATTTATAGACGTGGGGAGAGAGACAAAGGAGTATAAAGTATCAGCACTAAAAACAAAACCTCCTCGAAATACATAATATAAGGCAAAGATGACCGGTAGTTGGAGAAGAATGAGGAAACACCCTGAAAACGGGTTGAGGTTGTGTTCTTTATAGAGCTCCATTATCTTTTGGGATTGTTCCTTTTGATCTTTATGTTTCTCTTTTATTCTTTTCATTTCCGGCTCTATTTTCCGCATTTTAGCCTGTGTGCTAATGGATTTCTGAGAGAGGGGGAAGAGTGCAAGTTTAACAAGAATAGTAAGGAGAATAACCGCTACGCCGATGTTGCCTCCGGGGATAATATCCACCAAAAAAACGAGGAAATTATACATCGGCAAGAAAAAGAAATTGTGAAATATTGATTGCATATTGAGTTTAATTGTATGTGAAAATTACGCGGAGAGCAAGGAAAAAAGGTCTTTTAAACGACTACGTGGATTTAGTGTCAAAGCCCGGAATGACGGTGGGGGGAGTACTAAGGCACCGGATCAAAGTACTTTTTTTGCCATGGGTGGCAGCGTATAATACGTTTAATGGAAAGAAAGGACCCTTTGAGTGCTCCATATTTTTTTATTGCTTCTTCTGCATAATTAGAACAAGAGGGATAAAAAACACAAGTCGGCATTCTACGGCGAAAAATACCTTTGTCGGGAGAAAGGAATGCTTTATAAAATCGTATAAATGAAAGGAGGAGAGATTTCATTACTCTATAACATCGCTTTTTTTAAGCAAAACGGCAATATCTTTTTTGATTTCCTCAAAACTCATATCCACCGCTTCTTTTTTAAAGAAAAACGCCCCGGTAAATCCGGTAATTTCAATGGATCCGTTTTTAAAGAGAATATCTCTCAGTGCGTGAAATCCTCTTCTTTTTAATTTATTTCTGTCCGAGGCGTTTTTTGCAACCTTTTTTGAAACGACAAAAGCAAACTTCGGAAGGTTTTTAGTATCCTTTTTTATAAAACGCAAAGAAAAAAAGTTTGAGTGAAAAACACGGCTATTTTTCAACAGGTCGTTAAATTCGGTTTTTGTTATGCGGTTTTTCTTTGGAAACATAAAATATTCACAAAAAACCCTTATATAAGGGTTTTTTAGTATTGTTTATAGAAACCGAGTAAACTAAACAGAGAGTTTAGCACGACCTTTCAGTCTTCGTCTTCTTAAGACGCTGCGCCCACCCGGGGTTCTTGTTCGTACGAGAAAACCGTGTGTCGTCGCTCTTTTTTTCTTTTTTGGTTGATATGTTTGGGACATAAGGGGAGTATAGAACAAAACTTTAAGAAAATCAAGAGCCTGTGCCTAAAATGAAATAAAGTATTTATTAAAAAACATTCGACGTATTAATTTTCATTTGTAAACTATTCGATATAATATGGCATTATTGATGCGAAAAAGGGTTGTCCACAAGTTGTGAACAACTTATCAACATATGAATTGATGTCTAACAAGTTTTCTATTTCTCACTTCAAAGATATAATGGTAATACGATTATTAATAATCAAACCGAAGATGGACAATAAACAACTTTGGGATAGTGTTCTAGGAGAAGTTCAAATCACTATTTCTCGTGCGAATTTCAGTACGTGGTTTAAGAACACTAGAATCATAAAACTTGAGGGGGGTATCGTTTATATTGGGATACCAAATGAGTTTGTAAAAGAATGGCTTTTTTCAAAGTATGATAAGTTTATCTTAAAAACACTGAGGGATATATCCGAGAGTGTTCGAGGGGTAGAATATGTCATTGTTACACCGGAAATGAAAGAAAAGGCTGATACGACACCGCCATCAAGAAATCAGCAACCATACACACAGGAGCTTCCTCTGAGTGATCTCTATATAAATAAAGATGATAATTTAAATCCGCGATACACCTTTGATAATTTAGTTATCGGTTCTTTTAATGAGCTTGCCTATGCGGCGTCTCAAGCGGTAGTAAAACACCCGGGGAATACCTATAATCCACTCTTTATTCATGGGGGAACAGGTTTAGGAAAAACACACATCACTCAAGCAATAGGGAATAGTATTAAAGCTGAGAAGACAGGGAAGAAGGTGTATTACATTACCTCTGAAAAATTCGCGATGGATTATATTAATTCCGTTCAAAACAAAGGGATTAATGAGTTTAAAGAGAAATACCGAAAGTATGATGTCCTCATTATGGATGATATTCAATTCCTTTCAGGAAAAGAAAAAACGCAAGAGGAGTTATTCCACGTTTTTAATGTGCTTTACGAGAATAATAAACAAATAATATTCTCGTCTGATAGACACCCAAACCATATCCCCGGACTAGAAGATCGTCTTAAATCACGTTTTGGCGCAGGAATGATTGTGGATATTTCAACCCCGGAATACGAATCAAGAATGGCTATTATTCAGAGGAAAATCCAATCAAACAACTTTTCGTTAAGTGCTGAAAGTATTGCTTTCATCGCAGAATCTCTCGAGTGTAGCATTAGAGAACTTGAGGGCATTGTTAATTCCATTATTTGCCAAGCCAGACTTAAAAATAGAGATTTGGCGCAAAACGAAATAAAACTCCTGATAAAAAACAATATAGTTCCTAAAAAAACTGCCTCAATAAAAGATGTTATCCGAATTGTTTCAGATTTTTATCATATTGAAGAATCCTCTATTTATGAAAAGACAAGGAGAAAGGAGATAGTGAAACCAAGACAAATCGCCATGTATCTACTTCGTGAGGATTTTAGTGTTTCTTATCCAACCATTGGTGAAAAATTCGGGGGGAGAGATCATACGACGGTCATACACTCATGCGATAAAATTAAAGACTCAATAAAAAAAGATGAAGTCTTGGTAGAAGAACTATTGCAAATACGCGCGTTGTTATAAAAAATTTACAAAAAATATCTACTTATACCGATTGTGAATAATGTTGTGGAAAAAGGTGCGTATCTCTGTGGATAAGACGGTGTTAAAAGATGGTGTGATTGGTTTATCCTTTTTTATTCGAGAGGAAGTAGGTCAGATGTTCACACTGTGGAGACTGATTAGGTAGCTATAAAAAAAGATATAATTGAGTTTTCCACTTATACACAGTACTAATAACAGTCGTCGTTAAAAAAATAAAAAATACTTATACTATATTAGTTATACACACAACATTTATGAAATTAGATTGCTCAAAAGATGCGCTTAAAAATGCCGTGGGTCTCGCAGAGAGAATGGTTGGAAAAAACCTCTCTCTTCCGGTACTTGGCGGAATTTTGTTTTCAGCCCAAAACAACAAGCTTCTCCTTCGCTCCACAAATCTTGATGTTGGTATTGAAATAGAAATTCCTGCGAAAATCACAGAAGAAGGCACCGTTGTTATCCAAGGAAATCTTCTTTCCGGAATTCTCTCTTCTGTTTACGATCCAAAAGTTATAATGGAAACATCTTCAGAGAATCTTATTATTCAAGCATCTAACACCCGCTCGGTTTTAAAATGTTTACCGCACGAAGATTTTCCGACACTCCCTGTTGTTTCCGGAAGTGAAGCCTTCTCTATGCCTATCGATAAATTCGTTGATGGGGTTAAGAGCGTTTGGTATAGCGCCTCGGTTTCTGATATGAAGCCCGAAATATCAAGTGTCTGTATTTATTCCGAAGGCGAAAATATTGTTTTTGTCGCTACCGACTCATTCAGGCTTGCGGAAAAGAAAATATTCCTTAAAGAGAAAACCTCTTTTAAACACGTTTTGATACCTCAGAAAAATATCATTGAAATTTTGAAGGTTCTCGACGGTGTTTCCGGGAATTTAAACATTAATGTGAATAAAAACCAGATATCATTTTCTTTAGCCGATAAAGATATTTACATTACCTCTCGAATTGTCGACGGTATTTTTCCTGATTATCGACAAATCATACCGAAGGAGTATGTCACGGAAGCAACCATTCTCAAACAGGACATGATGAATGCACTCAAGGTTACCAATCTTTTTTCTGATAAATTCAACCGCGTTGATGTTTCTGTGGATATTGCCAGAAAGAGCTTTGTGATTGAATCAAAAAATTCAACGACAGGAGAAAATAAAACAACCGTCGATGCTTCTTTGACCGGAAAAAATATTTCATGCGGTTTTAATCAGAAGTACATCATCGATTGTTTTCAATCATTAAAACAAGATAGTATTATTTTTCGATTCTCGGGCGAGGGAAGGCCTCTAGTGATTCGCGGAGTGTCGGATCAGTCTTTCATGTATCTTATTATGCCACTCACGACGTAGAAGAAAATAGAGGGATAAAAAGGGTATAAAAAAATAGTTCACTAAGCCACACTTGTCCGTTTGAACTTGATGAACTTTATAACTTGATAAACTTTACAACTTCGATGTTTAATATAAGTTCTTATCTTGAGAAGTTTAAACGCATCGAACCTCCCGGTGATACGGTAAAAGAAGCCACACAGAAAATTATTTTTGAAGTAGTTGGTATGAAGATTGAAAAAAATGAAATGGCGGTAAGAGATGGTGTTTTATTTCTTTCTGTTCCGTCAACACTAAAGAATGAAGTCTATATGAACAAGCGAGCAATATTGGAAAAAACCAGTGCAATTTTGAAAGAAAAAGTATTAAAAGATATTCGTTGATATCTCTTTAATATTAAAAAAGGGCCACAGAAGTGGCCCTTTTGCGTATAGTGGTTATTTTGTAGGAACAACCAATCTTTTTGCTGACTCGATACCCATTTTATGACGACTAAACATTTCTTGTTCAGTTAGTTTTAGCCATTTCGAGCACTCAATGAATGCTTCAGAATAAACGGGTTTTTTTTCAAATCTTTCTTCTTCTCTCTTTTTCACGACGCTTTCCTTGTGGTTTATCACCACATAAGTTAAAAATACGATACTGGATTTAGTATACACTACATATATTAAATTGTCAAGTACTCAATAAATAACAAAAACGACAGCATTTAACCGCTGTCGTTCTTTTTGTTTTTATTTGTTTACTTTAAAAGTGGAAGTGAGTTGGCTTCTATTTCCGTTTGTATCATATACCACTATTTTTAAAGTATTTTCAGCTTGAATATTTTGTATGTGTCCCGGGTAGAAAGAGAAATCAAACGGGGGATTGTAAAGAGTTTGGGAAATTATGCCGTTTATATATAATTCCGCTCGAGACATTGGGTATTTACTTGAACCCTGGAAACCTACCGGTATTTTTTGTCCCATACTATAGGTATTACCCGGTTGTGGGGATATAAGAACAATTTTTGGGGCATCGGAAGGTGTTTGTGTTTGATTTGCTGAAGAAGGACTGTACGTGCCAATATTTCCAGGATTTTGATTTGCCCAGATTCTTATCGGATATTCCCAGAGCCAATATTGAGGATCGCTTGCCGGATTCGCGGGGGCCGGGCCTGTCGGATCATCTTTATTAACATAAGTAAGAATAGTATGAGCTCCACCACTTTTCCAATCTCCACGAAGTATCGGTTTTAAGTCAGGTGAAATTGGCGCAGGTTTTTCATAAGTTTCAACAGGAAGTTTTTTAAGAGCTTCATCCATTATTGCTCGCCACATTGGCGCCACAATATATCCGGATATTTTCTTTTCCATTGGAGAGTTATCGTTGTTTCCGGCCCATACACCGAGTGAAATAGATGGAGTGTATCCGATAATCCACGCATCGCGATAATCATTCGTTGTACCTGTTTTTACAGCAACCTGTCTTTCCGGGAAGTAAAGCGGTGAGGTTGTGTCATAGAGCGGCGCCCTTGCTACGTTGTCGGAAAGAACATCTGTTATTTGGAGTGCGACATTGGTATCCAGTGTTTGCTCAGGTTGATTTTTATACTCCTCAAGAACTTTACCATCTGCATCCTCAACTTTTAATATGAAATTGTTTTCGTTTCTAACACCATTATTCGCAAAAACACCATAAGCACCGGTCATCTCATAAAGTGAAACTTCTCCTGAACCTAAAACCAGAGTTAGTCCATATTTTTTTGCTTCACCTAACGTTGTAATCCCCATACTTTTTGCGGTGTTGATGGAATCTTGCGGACCGGCAAGATAGAACATTTTTACCGCGGGAATATTGATAGATTGAGCGAGAGCATCACGAAGAGAAACCGGTCCGCGGTACGTGTTGTCGTAGTTTTCCGGCATGTAACATTGGTCTGGTGTTGTTTCCGGTGATGAAGGAATACCTTCTACGGTGCAATTAGTATTGAATTCCGTAGCAACATCGAATACGACCGTATCGGGCGTGTATCCTTTTGTAAAAGCGGTAGCGTAGACGAATGGTTTAAACGAAGAACCCGGCTGTCTGTTTGGTGAAAGAGCAACGTTGAAGTTTCCATCTATGTTTTTATCGAAATAATCTTTTGATCCGACCATTACTAATATTTGGCCTGTTTTTGGGTCAACGGCAACGGCGGCCGCATTACTGGCGTTGTATGTTGTGGTATTTTGATCTGCGTATTGTTTAACAATATCTTCTGCGCTGGTTTGTAATCCGGCATCAAGTGTTGTTGTTACGCGAAGTCCTCCGCTTTCTACCATGTCTTTTCCGTATTTTTCTTCAAGATATTGTTTTACCATAACCACAAAATGCGGAGCTTGCATACTACTTCGCTCTTCCTGTGGTTTAAATTTTACCACTTCACTTTCAGCCTTTTTGAATTCTGTATCCGTTATGACGTTAAGTTCTAGCATTCTCGCCAAAACCATATCCTTTCTTTGCCTTAGGAGTTCTTTGTTGTTTCCGTAAGGAGAATAATAGGTTGGGGCAGGGGTGAGAGCTGCGAGGTAGGCAGATTCGGCAAGAGTGAGAGAACTTGCGCCTTTTCCAAAAAATTCACGAGAAGCTTCTTCTATCCCATAAACATTACCACCATAAGGAACTTCATTAAAATAAAGCTCAAGGATTTTGTCTTTAGAAAGAACCTGCTCCATTTTTATGGCCATTATCCATTCCTTTATTTTTCTCGTAACTGTTTTTTCCGGAGAGAGAAAAGCATTTTTAACAACCTGTTGCGTTATTGTGGAACCGCCCTGACTAAATCCGCCTTTAGTTATATTCACAAGAATCATTCGGGCAATCGCTCGCGGATCAATACCACCATGTTGGTAGAAGCGAGAATCTTCCATCGCAATGGTTGCCTTTTGGGCATTCATCGAAACCTGACTCAAAGGGATAATGGTTCTTTTTGTATTGTTATGCACATCATACAAAAGAACATCCCCGGTTCTATCAAGTATTTTTGTTGATTCACTAATCCTCCACTCCTCAAGAGAGTTTAAGTCAGGAATTTTTATGGTTGAAAGCCATACAAGGGCAACACCTCCGGTTATAAAAAAGAGGGCTATAAAAAAGAGGAAAATATTTCTTCCCCAATGTTTTTCTTCTTTTTTTAAAAAGAAATGCAATATTTTGTTCTTTGTATTCATGTTTTTAAAATACCACAAAATAAAACGAATGTATATGGTGATAAAATAAAAAAAACACACCCGAAAAATCAGGTGTGTTTTTTTAGAGAAAATTAAAAATCATCCTCTGTCTCATCGTCGGAGTCGTCTTCTTCGTCCGGGTCAATTTCATCATCATCTAACAATAAATCATCATCTAATTCTACTTCATCATCATCTTCCGGTATTGAAATCGGACCGGTTGGCTCCTCATTTTCTGTATCCTCTGATACAAAGAAATTATCTCTTGATGTAGACATAATATATGTAAGTAATCTTTTAATATTTCATCCACCAAATACCTCCTTTAAAAATGGTATCTGTGGAGATGGCTACATTTGTATCAAAAAATTAAAAAGAATGCAAGGGGTTGTGTGGATAGCAGGAAGTTCATCAAGTTACAAAGTCCATCAGGTTTATAAAGTTCAAAAAATAGTCCTATTTTATTGATTTATATTTTGAACCCTATATGATGCGAAACAGGTGATAGCACAGGCGATGGCATCGTATTCGTCGTCTTTCATTTCTTTTTTTTCTATTGAAATAAGTCGTTTTACCATATCTGTTACCTGGTTTTTATCACTTCGGCCGTATCCGGTTACTGCTATTTTAATCTGGAGGGGATTATATTCAAAGATAGTAAGATTGTTTTTAGCCGCTTCATATAAAACGACACCTCTTGCTTCGGCGACATTTATGGCTGTTTTTTGATTGGTATTAAACATTAATGTTTCAATCGCCATGGCGGTTGGTTTGTATTTTTCGATAATTTCCGCAACCCTCTCCCCAAGTAATAATAAACGCTCGTTAAAATTTAATTTTGCTGACGTTTGAAAACACTCCGAATAAACAAGAAAATCTTTATTTTCTCGCTTCTCTATTACGGCAATTCCAAGGCGCTCATAGCCGGGGTCTATTCCAAGTACTCGCATATAAGTTCATCAAGTTATAAAGTTCATCAAGTTATAAAGTTACGGCTGTCTATCCGAACTTGATAAACTTCGTTTATTCCGCACTCGTGTAGACGTTTTGTACCTCATCATTATCCTCCAATTCATCGACGAGGTTTTCTAGTTTTTGTAGATCATCATCTTCGAGCGGGGTAGTCATTTTTGGGATGTAACCTTCTGTTGTTTTGTCGAAATTCCAGCCGGCTGAGCCGGGGGTTCCTAATACTAAGCCTCTTTTGGTGAAAGCATGTTTAATTTCAGCTGCTGCTTTGTTTCGGTTGTCGGTAAGTGCTTCGATGATGATTCCACATCCTCCCGGGCCATATCCTTCATAAATAATTGTTTCCATTTCTCCACCTTCACCGCCTTTTCCTTTTTTAACCGCGCGCTCAATATTATCGGAAGGCATATTCTCCTTTTTTGCTTTCTCTATGACAGAACGAAGTGTGGCTGAATTTACATCACCATTACACTTTTTTGATTCCAAGGTAATTAATCGTGCGTATTTTGAGAATATCTTGCTTTTTTTAGCGTCAGTAGCAGCCTTTTTATTCTTAATTTGTGACCATTTATTGTGACCGGACATATGAGTTAAAAATTATATTTTTTATATTTATAAGATGTTTTGTGTAAATTTCTATACTTTTAAAATACCACAAAATGAATATTTTTAGTAATTGACGATGTTTTTTTAATATGTTACGGTGGAAACAGAAATGAAAGAGAAGGGGTAAGCCATGTACAAGAAAATAAAAGATTTTCTTCGGAACTATTTGAAAGAAGAAAAAGTTGAATTGAAACCATCTCATTATGATTCCATTTCCTTTAGGGTGGATGATAAAAAGATTGACGATAATGGACATGTTAATTTTAAGTTTTTATGTGAGTTTTTTGAAAATGGATTTCGGGAATATATGCAACAACGCCGAGTTTCGCACGAATTCTTGGGTAAAGAGTTCGGAAAAACAACTTTTTTCCGCCGTCAGGAAATAGATTATTTGGGTGAACTAAAATTATACGACGCAGGTATCATTTTGACCGGCGTCTCTGAAATACACAACAGCAGTTTTGTTGTCTATCAAATAATTCAAAACAATAAAGGAAAAACCCTTGTTGTAAATAAAGTTATTGTTGTTTTGTTTGATATTGAAACAAAACAAAAGAGTATTATCCCGGAAGTTATTCGTGATAGAATTCTTTCGAAATAGAATAAGAAAAAACCCAAGCAAATTGCCTGGGTTTTTATTATTTTATAGGGAAATCAAAACCGAGGTGAATGTATGCTTTTTCAGTAGCAACCCTTCCTCTTGGTGTTCTTTCAAGCATTCCGATTTGTATTAAATAAGGTTCGTTTACTTCTTCAATGGTGGCATCTTCTTCAGAAAGTGAAGTAGCAATGGTTCCTAAACCTACCGGACCACCTTTGAAGTTTTTAATAATTATTTCAAGGATTTGTCGGTCGACGGAAGTGAGACCAAGGTCATCAACTTCGAGAAGGTGAAGGGCTGATTTTGCACTTTCTTTATCTAATGGAATTTTATTTACCTGCGCGTAATCCCTGCAACGTTTAAGAAAATAATTGGCGGTACGTGGGGTGAAACGACTTCTCTTTGCTATTTCTTTTGCACCCCCTTCATCAATTTCAATATCAAGAAGTCTTGCCGAACGATCGATGATTTGGCGAATTTCATCTTCGCTATAAAACTCTAAACGGAATGTTCCACCGGAGAAGCGGGAGCGGAGCGGGGAAGAGAGAAGTGCGACACGTGTGGTTGCGGCGATAAGGGTAAAAGGTGGAAGTTCTAATTGAATAGTTCGTGCGGATGGCCCTTTTCCTATGATAATATCAAGGGTTCCTGACTCCATTGCCGGATAGAGGATTTCCTCAATCATTTTGTTGAGGCGGTGAATTTCGTCAATAAAAAGAATATCACCGGGTGAAAGATTGGTAAGGATAGACGCAAGATCACCCACTTTTTCAATAGCGGGTCCTGAAGTTATTTTTATTTGTTTTTCTGTTTCTTTCGCAATGAGATGCGCGATAGTGGTCTTTCCTAAACCGGGAGGTCCGTAAAAAAGTAAGTGCTCAGGAGGATGATTTCGTTCTTTTGCGGCAGTAAGAAGAATATGAAGATTGTCTTTTATTTTTTGTTGCCCAATGTATTCAGCCCAGATTGAAGGTCGGAGAGTATTATCTAAAAAAGAGCTTTCTTTATTGTTTTTATGCAAATCGCTTGACATAAATTATATTATATGATAGGATGATTACGTAAACGGAAATTGGATGTGAATGACTGAACTGAATGCGCATTGTAAATATCTAAGCAATCGGGCGTTTCAACGCTTCCGGGTGTCCCCTGAGGACCTTCTGGGTAACACTCCGGTGTCTACTCTGGAATCCTCCTTGAGGAGATTCCTAACTTTTAGTGCCAATACCAATTTTATCTGAAAGGATTGCTTAGATATTTAAAGTGCGTATTTTTTTTGCAAAATTTACGCCGCGCAAGTCATCCTGTTTTTATAGTACTCCTATATTTTTTCTCGCACAAGCCAATGGCGAACGGTTTTGACGTGGCGTCAAAACAAATTCATAGAGTTCATCAAGTTCATCAAGTTATAAAGTTCATCAAGTTACGAACGATTTCAAAAAACAACCGAAATTTCGGTTGTTTTTTGTCGTTGTGTGTTATGAACTTGATGAACTTGATAAACTTTTTATCGTTCTCCACTCATGTCTACCACGCGATAGAGTTCATCGATTGTGGTTACTCCACTTAATATCTTCAAGATTCCATCCTCTCTCATATCAAGAATTCCTTGTTTGTGTGAGACTTTTTTAATTTCTCTGTCGCTTGGGTTGGTATCAAGAAGTTCTTCTATTTCGCCGGTAATAATAATACCCTCATAGAGGCCAATCTGCCCCCTGAAACCCGTTCCGTTGCAGTGTTGACATCCGACAGACCTCCATATTTTTCCATTATTTTCAACAACTCTTCCGACTATTCCCGCGACAATTCCATCTATTAATTTTTTCTCGTCTTCTGTTTGCATGTCTTCTTTTTTGCATTTCTGACAAAGGATACGAATGAGGCGTTGGGCGAGAGCTATATTGAGTGCTCCGCCGATGACTTTTGGATTTATGCCAAGACCGATAAGGCGGGGAATAGCTCCGGCGGCGTTATTTGTGTGAAGTGTAGAGAAAACGAGATGTCCTGTGAGTGCGGCATCTATGGCAACATGAGCTGTTTCTGTATCTCGAATTTCTCCAACCATGATAACGTCCGGATCTTGACGAAGAGCTGAGCGTAATCCGGAAAGAAAATTATAACCTTTTTTCTCGTCTGTCTGCGTCTGCACAATTCCCTCCAAATGATATTCTATTGGGTTTTCTATTGTGATTATTTTTATTTTCGGTGTGTATATCTCTCTCATGAAAGCATAGAGAGATGTCGTTTTTCCGGAACCGGTCGGACCGGTGGTAAGAATTAATCCGTTTGGTTTTTCAATTTGTTTCTGGACCTCTTTACGTAAAACATCATCTATACCGAGAGCGGAAAATGGGATATTGATAATATTTGGATTAAGCAACCTCATAACTACCGCTTCACCGTATGTTCCAGGAAGAACAGAAGAACGAACCTCTATCTCTGTGTCATTTAATACAACACTAAAACGACCATCTTGTGAGACCGATGTTACATTCAACTTCATTCCCGACACGAGTTTTACGCGGGAAAGTATTAGTTTAAAAATATGGGGTTCAAAAAAGACGATATCTTGAAGCACTCCATCCATACGAAGTCGTAATCGGGCGCTTTCTTGGCTCGGCTCAATATGAATATCTGATGCGTTTGCCGTCATTGCTCCGGCGAGAATCATTTCCAAAATACGAGAGACTTGGTGGATTTTCTCCTTGTTTTTAAGGATTTCTTCTATGAGTCGCTTAAAGTCATCGACAGACTTCTGTTGCTCAAGAAAATAAGAGATGTCTGAGTTTGAAATTTCTAATATTCCGGATTTTTCAGCACGAGCTTGTGAAATTTCTTTATATCGCGACCAAGCGATATTTAAACTCGCCATTGATGTCATGTAAACGACAACGTGATAGCCTTTTTGTTCGATTTCTGAAATAGCAAACATTGACTGTTCATTTTTTGGGGAGTGAACAGCGACTGATATTTTTTTTCCAACAAGGTGAAAAGGGGCAATCATTGCCTTCCTCGCATCTTCTTCCGGGATAACGCGCAAGGCTTCCACGTCAATGGAAACAATACTGAGGTCTGTATAGGCAAGGCCGTATTTTGATGCGAGTATTTTTGCTAATTCCTCTTCTTCTTTTAGTCTGAGGGTATCAAGTTTTTTTTGCTGTTTATCTTCGTCAAAATGAGGCATAAATATTGTTATTTTTTGGAATTATATACTTACATAATAACTTTTATTAAAAACAAGAACAAGGTATTACCGATTTGTCCGCAAAGAAAAACCCCTAAAGACGAGCCTAAAACCAATAAGTAAGGTACTTGACAAAATGTGTATACTGTAGTATACTTGATTTAACACAATAAATGCTAATTCTATGCATAAAATCACGAAAAAAAATAAAATAACAACCGTTGCTTCCGTTACTCTTTTGACCGGTCTTTTTGCTTTTTCCGCACAGGCCTCCATTCCAAGCGTTCAAACCTACTCAGTTTCTACTGTTAGTGGGAGTTGCGCGATGCTCAACGGATATTCTTCCGCTAATAATCAGTGGTTTGAAATAAAAGAGTTAAATAAAAATGAATCACCAAGAACGGTTTATTCTTCAGGAGGAAGTTATGGTTATTCCTGGTCTTTTGGTTACAATAATACGTCTTCATCAGGCGCTTTTAAGGCTGAAGTAACAAAATTGATTCCCGACACGACATACACTTTTCGTGCCGTTGCGCAAAATAGTGACGGAATAGCGTATGGAACCGAAGGGAGATTTACCACAAGGCCTTCAAATTATCAAAAAGATCAACAGGGTGATTCTTTTAGTGGATGCTCCTCGTATGTACCAATGACCACAAACGAAAACCCAAACATTAATACAAATACGGGTTATGTGGCGCCTGATAATTCTTCCTATTCTTACAATACTCAAATCTCCACAAGCAATGCAGGAAACTCTTCTTATCAAAACGTCGTCACTCAAAATCCTATTGGAATAAGTAATACAGGCGCCGTTCTTCGTGCTAATGTTTTCCCAACACAAAGCGTTGCAGAGTACGGAAAGTTTCTTTGGGGAAAAACACCAAACCTTGGAAACACCACTCCGAGAATCTTTCTCGGATCCGGGTCTTCAGCACTTAATTTAACACAAGAAATAACGGGATTAACTCCGGGAACTACCTATTATTACAAACCTGTTGTTGACAATACCTATGGTTCAACAGAAGGAGTTGTATTAAGTTTTACTACAACAGGTACTGTTTCAGCGGGGCAGGGGGGGTGGTCAAATTATAATTCGGATGAAACAGGGTATTATTCTACACCTATCGCCGGACACACTAGTAATACAAATAACCCAAGCATTGTTAATTCTACAGGGGACAGCAACTCCGCCAATTTAGATGTTATGGGACAAAACAACACCGCTTCTGCTGCTTTAGCGGGTGGTTCAAATTCGATTTTTCCAAAGACTTTTGCTGATTGGTTTGCTATCATGACAATTTTTTTCATTTCATTCCTTAGTTATATTGTTTGGAGATATTACACAATGCGAAAAGAGGATGATATTAATGAATTACCTGAAACACTCGCCGTTTTTGATTTTGAAATTCCTAAAAAACCGACTGAATTTGGGACAATGGCCCCCGCCTTTTCCGGGATGGCAATGAATACCGTCAAAAGCGCCCCTCCGGATAACCTTCCGGTCTAATAAAGATAAGCGATGACTACCAAGTCAGCGCTTTTTCTTTCTTCGTAAAGGTGATAAAATCAAAAAAATGAAGAAGATATATGTATCAAAAAGTTTAGAAGAAACAAAATCAATCGCGAAGACCTTTGTGGAAAAGCTGTTGATAATGGGTGGGAAAAGCAGTGGAAAAGCTGTTGTTATTTTACTGCAAGGAAACCTCGGATCGGGAAAAACCACGTTTGTGAGGGCAGTCGGAGAAGTTCTTAGGGTACAAGGAAACATCACCAGTCCAACTTTTGTCCTGGAAAAAGTCTATAAAATAAAGGGAAATGAGAATTTCTCTCAAATGGTGCACATAGACGCCTATCGGCTTTCCGGTGAAAACGATATGAATGCACTCGGATGGGGAGAAGTTGTGGATAATCCAAAAAACATCGTATTTGTGGAGTGGCCTGAAGTTGTTTCCGATGTGTTTCCGGAAGATACCCCTAAAATATTCCTTGAATTTATAGATGAAAACACGAGAACGTTGACCCCCGACGAAAACTGGGAATAATTCACTATATTTTATTACGTTTATTGTAAACAAAACCACCTTTTAAATAAAAGGTGGTTTTGTGTTATTATTAACCTATGGAAAAAAGAAAAATACTAGTCCTTCTTGATATGCATGCGATACTGCATCGTGGATACCATGCTTTACCGGACTTTGTTTCAACAAAAGGTGAACCGACGGGCGCACTTTATGGGCTCATGGCGCTTTTGTTTAAAATGTCGAAGGATTTGAATCCTGATTATATTGTTGCTTGTTACGACCTTCCTGAAGAGACTTTTCGACATAAAGAATATAAAGAATATAAAGCGGGGCGGGCAAAAACAGACGACTCGCTTATTGCACAAATAATTCGTTCAAGAGATTTGCTTGATGCTTTTGGAATTCCAAGATACGAGCTTGCGGGTTTTGAAGCCGACGATATGATCGGAACTATTTCCGAAGAAGTAAAAAAGAAAGGGGGGATAGATGTTATTATTGCGTCGGGGGATATGGATACGATGCAATTAGTGGATGATAAGATTGTGCGTGTATATACACTCAGGAAAGGGATTCAAGATACGGTGCTGTATGATGAAAAAGCCGTTGTGGAACGATACGGATTTAAACCACAATATCTTACCGATTATAAAGGACTAGCCGGTGATACTTCAGATAATATTCCCGGAATTGTGGGGATTGGTGAAAAAAGTGCCACAAATCTTATTCAGAAATTCGGCTCTCTTGAGCAGATATACAAACAGCTCAAAAAAGATGAAAAAGTTCTTGAAAAAGAAGGTGTAAAACCGCGCATTATAAACCTTCTCAAAGAAGGTGAAGAAGAAGCATTATTTTCAAAGGCTTTAGCTACCATTAGAAGAGATGCAAAAATTAATTTTAAACTTCCGAAAGAAAAATGGGGACACGCAATAAATAAAGAAGCGGCAGAACAAATATTATATGATTTGGAATTTAGAACGCTTCGTGCGAGGTTGCCTGAAATTTTTGGAATGGGAGATGCTTTGCTCGGACAAGAGGTTCCGGAAGACGAGGCTGATATAAATCCGGAGATATTTCACAAAACCGCCGTTGCTCTTTGGTTATTGAATTCTGAAATGACAAATCCTGACCTTGAAGACATGCTAGAATTTTCACAAAAAACAACCTTTAAAGAAGCGAATGAAAAAATATTTGAAGAATTGGAAAGTCGTGGGTTGATGAAAGTATATAAGAATATCGAACTTCCACTGGTTCCGATAATTGATGAGATGCAAAAAAACGGTATTCTTGTTGATATTCCCTATTTAAAACAACTTTCTAAAGAGTATCACGTGACAACAGCCGGACTTGAAAAGAAAATTTATGAATACGCGGGTGAAGAATTCAACATTAATTCTCCGAAACAGATTGGGGAAGTGCTTTTTGATAAACTTAAATTAACAGCGAAGGGATTAAAGAAAACAGCGGGAGGGGCACGTTCTACAAAAGAGTCTGAACTTGAAAAACTTCGCGGATCTCACCCGATAGTCGACGAAATTCTTTCTTATCGTGAATTACAAAAACTTCTTTCAACGTACATTGATAATATTCCGGACATGGTTGCAGAAGACGGAAGGCTTCACACCACTTTCATTCAGACCGGCACAACAACAGGAAGAATGTCATCAAATAATCCAAATCTTCAGAATATTCCGACTCATGCCGGATACGGTATTGCGGTTCGTAATGCATTTGTTGCACAAGACGGATACGATTTTGTTTCATTAGATTATTCACAGATTGAAATGCGTGTATTGGCGGCTCTTTCAGGAGATGAGATACTTATAAAAACTTTTCGAGAGGGAAAAGATGTGCACTCTGCCGTGGCGATGCATATATTTGGTGTTGAAGAATCTGAAGTGACAAAAGACATGCGACGCAGAGCAAAGGTGGTAAATTTCGGGATTATTTATGGAATGGGAACGACGGCCCTTCAACAAAATCTTGGAGGAACAAGGGCTGAGGCTGAGGAATTCCATAAAAATTATTTTGAGAAATTCCCTAAAATTGCTTCCTATTTTGAAAAAGTAAAAAAAGACGCGGTGAGGCTTGGATATACGGAAACACATTTTGGAAGAAGGCGATATTTTGCAGGGCTTTCTTCTCATATCCCGTATGTAAAAGCAATGGCGGAGCGAATGGCGATGAACGCACCACTTCAAGGAACCGCGGCTGATATTGTTAAACTGGCAATGATCGAAGTATATAAAGAATTAAAGGAAAAGAATTTTACTCATTGTGCAAAAATGCTTTTACAAATACACGATGAGCTCATTTTTGAAATCAAAGAAGATTCTTATAACACCGTTATTCCTGTTATTAAAAATGCAATGGAACACGCCTGTGAATTTTCTGTTCCGTTGATTGTGAGTACCTCAAAAGGAAAGAAATGGGGAAGTATGGAAAAAGAATAAAACAATATAAAAAATCCCGACAAAAGATGTCGGGATTTTTGTGTTATTCAGTAATATCGTCACCATTAAATGGTAAAGCAAACATTTGGGCGCGCTTTTTGAGTTCGGCACAGATTTCTTCGCGGGTCATAACTATTGGTTTTTCATAATGTATTGATAGTTGGTCATTCATCTCTCTCGCAGAACGCACCCCTTTTTCGTAACACTCCAACCATAAAACCACGCCGACATTCTCCGGTGATTTTTTAATTTCGTTGATTTTTTCTTCCATCGTTACAGTGTATTCCTTTTTTAACAAAAAGAAACCCCGAACCGTTTCCGGTCGGGGTTTTGGATATTATTACTCCAATTTTTTTCCGCAAAGAGCGCAGTATTTGTTTGCGCCGTCATCCCCCGATTGAGGAAGATGTTTACATCGCGCTTGGTGAAGCTTTGTTATTTCTTCTTTAAAGAAAGTAATTGTTCTTTGGAACACAACAATACTTTCTTCCATACTTTTCATATCATCCCTTAGGCGTCTTTCCCATTCTGTCATATTTCCTGTTTCACTCATTTGTTTTTCTCCTTATTCGAGATTATTGAATTATTTTCTTTCTTCCAATTCAAATCTTGCTTTAAAATGGCGAAGAGTTTTTTCTTTTCCATAGACGCACACAGCGCGGGGAATTAAATCTCGTTTGTCATAAAGATTTTTTATGCAATCAGCGGTATAAAACAAATCTTCTATTTCATATTTATTTCGTGGAATCGCAATTCGCACATAATTGAAAGGAGGAAATGATTCTTTGCCTGTTTTTGGATCAAAAGTTCCAAAAGCAAAGGCGCCAAGTTCGCAAACACGTGGACCATTCAAAAGAAGAAGTGCCGAAAGTGCAATACCGCCAAAATCTTCACGTCGCATGGTTGTTCCTTCGAAGAACTTATCAACATCAAGATATACAGCGTGGCCACCGAATGGTTGCACAACTGGAATACCGAGTTCAACTAAATAATCACCGAATGCTTTTACTTGCAGAATACGACTGTCTAAATATTCTTGTCTGATAACGGTTTTTAGACCCTCAACGACAATCATAATATCGCGACCTGACATACCGCCATAAGAAGGGTGTGCTTCGGTGCAGATTTGATGATCTCGAAGATTGTCTAAAATATTCGGATATTCATCAAAAAGAACGGTTCCTTTTTTGACACAGAGTGCTCCGCCCATATTAGCGAGGCCGTCTTTTTTAAGTGAGATAGTAAATCCATCACACAATTCAAATGTTTTGTGGACGATTTCAGGAATCGATAATTCAGGGGACTCGTATTTTTTTATGAACCAGGCGTTTTCCGCGAATCGGCAAGCATCCAAAAAGAATGGTTTTTTTATTACTTTGCAGTAACGAGATATATCCCGCATGTTTTTCAAAGATACCGGCTGACCAGCCATCGTGTTATTGGTTATTGTGCAATAGACCAAAGGCACCCACTTGTCTGCTAAATGACTTAATTTTAAAGTATCGAGGTTTCCTTGGAAATTTATATCTTTTTTTGAAGGAATATCCAAAGCCTCAATTCCATTCATTTCGACATTTGCATGAGTGGTGTCAAAGTGCCCATTGCTTGGAATTATGAGCCCTGTTTTTCCACAACCAATTTGTGTAAAGAGCGCATGTTCGGCAGCTCTACATTGGTGGAAGAGGAAAATTTCCCATTCCGGATTTTTACCCGTAAGAGTAATTCCGAAAGTTTTTTCGAACTGTTCCAGTAGTTGCTCATAGCCCCAATTAGTACCGTACGCTTCGTCTCCAAGAAGAGAAGCTGCGAGTTGTTCGATTGTTGGCGTAGTCGTTCCCGAATCGGAAAGAAAATCACCGACAGTGAATTTGGAAGGGACCTGAAAGACGTTCCAACCGGCTTTTATTGCGGCGGCAAGTCGCTCTTCTTTTGTGCATGGGGTATGAAATCGAACCGCACTGTTTACGTAAGCGCGATGTTGGTGTTTTGGTGTGAATTCAGTAAGTTTGATAATATCATTCATTTAGTCGTCTCCTTTGGCGTTTTCAATGTTCTATTACTTTACTGACACCAGACTAACAGAAATAATAGCACTTGTAAAGATTGATATTTCGTGATATGGTTTTTTCAGGTTAATTGATTTTTGAACCCCCACCGTCGCTTTCGAGCTATGGCGGGCAATGCAGGAGATAGATATGAAAATACCTAATGATATAAAAACAGCGTTGCTTGTAGCCTTTTCTTTTATTATTATTTTTGGGTTCATGGAACTCGATAAAAGTCTGGCCAACAATACACCCCTTTATATTTTTCTTATCGGCCTCGGAATCTTAGGGATAGTTGACTCTGTTCGTGAACACAATAAACAAACACCAAAAGAACAAGAACAAAAAAAGATATTTTACGTAGCTTTTCAGGTCACCGTTTCTTTTATTATAACCATACTTATTTGTACTTTGTTGGCTTGACCCAAAGGATGGAAAAATGAAAATATTGAATTGGCTAAAGGGCCGTGACCCTTATCAAATAACACTTCTCTTGGTTTTGGTTGCGATGTTATCACCCCTTGCCGGGAATTTTGTTTTTTTGAAGTGGTTGATGGAGCATGCGCTATTCATCTATTTATTTTTTTGCTTTACCGAAATACTCCAGCTTTCTTTTGATAAGCAAGAAAGATTTAAACAAGGAGAGAGAGTAGTGCTTTTTATTTTAGGAATCTTAGGGGTCTTACTTTCCGGAACCTTCATTTTTGTAGTTTAGTTTAGAGTCCCTCATTTGAGGGGCTTTTCTTTTGTCTTACAAGCGGGCATAATAGTGATATGTTATATGTCGTCTATGGAGCAGAAAAAGACAGAGCGCGCGCAAAAAAAGATGCGCTTATTGCTTCCTGCAGAAAACAACGCCCCGATGCTGAGTTTTTTGTGATAGACAGCGACAATTTCTCAGAAAACACACTGCAAAGCCTTTATTCTTCACAAGGTCTTTTTGAACGAAAACATATCGTCTTAATCGATAGAGTTTTGCCGAAGAAAAAAGCGAAAGAAATAGAAGATGGTGAAAACGAAGTAAAAGAAACGAAAGATATTATAAAAGAGACAATCCTCGGCTCGCTTCCCGGAATGGCAAACTCTGAAAGTGTATTTATTCTTTTTGATGAAACATTTGATGTAAAAACACTGGCTCAAATTAAAAAAAACGCGAAAGATATTTTTATATTTGGTGAAAAAAAAGAAGACAAAGGTTTTAATAATACCACTTTTTTGATAGTAGATTCGTTTTGTGCAAAAGATAAAAGGGGAGCGTGGGTGAATTATCAAAAAGCTATACGTTCAGGCATAATGCCGGAACCGATTTATGGCGCACTTTTTTCCGGTATCAAAATGATGCTTCTTGCCAAGAAAACAAAAAATGCAGAAGAGGCCGGAGCTAAATCTTTTCCTTATAATAAAGCAAAAAATTTTGCCGCAAAGTTTACTGAAGATGAAATTAATGAAATCCTTGCCGGTTTAAACAAAATATATCACGGTATACGATCCGAAGGGGGAGAGTTGGAAATAGAACTTGAAAAGTTCTTGTTGGAGAAATAAAAACCCCTTCTCCATTCAATGTTGGAAAAGGGGATATTCCTTATTTTTTGTGCTTCTTTTGTTTGGAATTTTTGTTTATTTTTTTCTTAGCTAAATCATTCGCATGAAGTATTTTATAAAAATATTTCATTTTTTTCATTATTGAATTTCCATAACCCGCAATCAGGTGGTTTTCAACATAGACGAGCCTTTTTTTAGCTATTCCTTTTTTTGATTTCTTTGTGGTTATTAGTTTTTTCTCCCCACAAGATTTTCCGGAAAAATATCTGCATGCGGCATTTCTTTTTCGCTCATCGCTTTTGTGGTCGGCACCAAGGTCTCTCAAATGGATAGCTGCCCCCATAAAAGCATCTTGTGGAATCCAAGGGTCAACAACTTTTTTTCCGAGGGCTATGGCCGTACGGTCTTTTATCAATATCCATGTGGACGGAATTATTTGCATCGGGCCCATTGCTCCGCCATAGCCGATTTTCATCGGACACGACACGGCTGTGATGTAGGGATTACGATCCAATTCTTTCATTATAGAAAGAAAAGGTTCTACGTCCCGCTCAGGTTTCATTACTCTGCTTGTAAATTTTCCTGAATAAAAATCGACACCAATACCCGGTCCAAAAATTTTAGGATTAAATAAGAAACAAGAGCCGAGATTTTTTCCTGAGGATGTTTCCTGGCTAAAAATAGCGAGTAAAAATTCAGGAATAATTCCCGTTTCTTTTGATGCGCTTTTGACATAGGCCATTGTCTCGTCACGTGATATTCCTACCCAAGGAGGAGGTGCGTTGTTTTCGAGGGTACTAACCGGAGGAAAATCAACTTTGAATGTATCGTTCGTTGATTCAGAAAATAAAAGAAGGCGAGAAAAGAGAATTATGATTAAGACGATAGGGATCCAATATTTGCGAAGGGTAATCATGTTGGTAAACCTCTTGATTTCAAATAGCGGTATCTGAGTTTATCGTATAGAGGTTTTTGGTTTGAGTCAAACGGACGACGGCGAGGGAATGGACAACGAAAAACGATAGACAAATTATTTGGGCACTCGCTTGGGCGGACATAATAAAAAAACCCCAAACGAATGGGATTTTTTTATTCTGTCCGCCCAGTAGGGATCGAACCTACGACCCCCTGCTTAAAAGGCAGGTGCTCTACCGGCTGAGCTATAGGCGGATAATGATGTAAAAGGCTTGGGCCTTATACTTATATACTTATACTACAATTACAAAGGATAATCAAGGCTTGCCATACCCGGGCCGAAAAAAAGAAAAGAAAGGGTTACAAAAAAGAGTAAAACATAGAAAGAAAAAATTCTCGGATCAGCAGGTTTTTCTTTGTAAACCGTATATAATCTTACTAAAATTGTCAGCGAAAGAATTATTGCGGCGGGTTGAGTGAAAAGACCAATAAAAAGAAGTGTTCCTCCGACCAATTCAATTACTGCCGGAATTTTTTTTATATAAAGACTTGCTTTTGATGAAAGAATGGATAAGAATGATGTATTCTTAAAAAAACGGCTTCCTTCTATCATAAGGATGACGCCAACAACTAACCGCAAAACGGTGGTTGCAAGGACGGAAAAATCGAACATTTGTGGAAACAAGCTTAACATAATGTATTATAGTATAAACGATAAAGAAAAATTTGTCATTTTTTAAACAACACATAAGGGTATGAAAGAATTAAAAAACGGAAACTGTATAATTTTGCCGAACATCAGGAGTTCTTTTAACGTCGGTTCTATTTTTCGTACGGCTGATGCTGTGGGGATTTCAAAAATATACTTGGTTGGCTATACGCCATGCCCACTCGATAAATTTGAAAGACCAAATAAAGAAATTGCAAAAACAGCGCTCGGTGCGGAAAAGACTATTAAATGGGAACATGTTGATGATATTTTTTTACTTTTGGAAAAACTGAAAAAAGACAGCGTTCAAATAATAGCCATAGAACAGGCAGAAAATTCTGTGGATTATAAAAAGGTGAAGTTGAAAGAAAAAAATGCGTTCCTTTTTGGAAGCGAAGTCGGCGGGGTGTCAGGAGAAATACTTCAAAAATGTGATGTAGTCGCTGAAATACCCATGCTTGGGGAAAAAGAATCACTCAATGTCTCGGTTTCCGCAGGTGTCGCAATGTTTCGGATTGTTGGGGTATAATGAGTCCTTTATGAAAAAACGCCCATTTAATAATGGGCGTTTTTTTTATTAAGTTTTAGTACGAAACGGAGTCTATGAGATAACCTTTTTCGTCAATAAGGGTAATTGTTTCTCTTGATTTTGCCCAAAGTTCGGTATCTCTCCCAAGAAAGATTCGCCATTCCGGTTTGTAAAAATCCGGATAGAGGCGGTTTGAATCAACACAAGCATTATAATTTATTTTTGAAGCAACATATGTTTTACAAAGTGCGGATGTTTTTGGCGGAAAAGGATTTGTGTTTTCCATACAGTTTGGTATGTTGCGAACAAAATCTTGGCAATCTCTTTCGAGGTTCTGAAAAGCGGCATCATAATTCGTTTGAGGGCAAACCTTTAATAGGCTCGGTATAAAATCTTGAAATTGCTCAAAATATCCCGTACAAGAATTTACACGGAAAGACACACCAACGGGGGAGCTGCCTGTGGAAATTATGAGTGAATCACCACCTTTTACTTTTGTTGATGAAGTGGGATTTACCTTTCCCCCAACGGGCAAAGATATTGAATCGCCAATAGTCGCAAATTCTCCTTTTGAATTATAGAGTTTCCATCCGGAAATATCGACATTACTTAAGTTTGGTTGTGTTACTCTGACTTCGATATATTCTTTTCGGGGATCTGTCTCACCTGCAGATACTGTGCTGTAGATTTTAACATAATTCCTATAAAATGAATCTTTTCTTACTAAAGAAGTATTTATTAAATTTGACGGGGTGACAGGATTATTCGCATTTTGATTTTGGACAGACGTGTTTGCGTTGGTATTTCCTCCCGGTGTTCTTGTTTTTATCAAAAAGAACCAAACACCGAAAACGATACAGATAAAAAATATAATAATCAATATCGCACGCATCGATTCAAATTTATTTTTTTGAGGAACAGTCTCCTCCGGTTTTTTTATTTCCATAATGCTATTGTAACAATATTTATTGTAAAAAAGAAATTATTTACACAGAAAACTTATAATATTTTAGATGTAAGTTTTTGTAATTCTTCACGAACAACGGAAACATCATCCCATGGTGTCTTTTTTCCGTGAGCCTCCATTATGAAAGGGTCGGTGCCTTTTCCTGTTATTATTACCGCATTTTCCTCCTTTGCGGAGAAAAGAGCCTTTTTAATAGCATCACGCCTATCTAAAATAATTTCAGGATTCTTTGTTTTGATACCTGATCTCACTTCATTTATTATTGTTTCCGGATTTTCGTCGTAAGGATCTTCGTTGGTAAGAATAATTTGTGAGCAATATTTATCGGCTACCGCACCCATTTCCGGGCGTTTCCATTTATCACGTCCACCACCGGTTGCCCCAAGAATGCAGATAAGATTTTTTCCGCGAAGTGATTCGTATGCTTGTTTAAGTGAATCGGCGGTATGGGCATAATCGACATAGACAGGAAAAGATTGTCCTTCCTGTATTTTTTCCATTCTCCCTCGAATTTTTGGCATATTGCTGATACCTTCCGCAATATCCTTTTCTGAAACACCAAAATATTTCGCACAGAAAGCAGAAGCAAGTGCGTTGTAAATATTGAATTCACCAAGAAGTTGGGAAGATATTTTTTGTCCGCCCCAAGTAAAAGAAAAACCTTCGTCGCCGGTGGTATAAGGAACTCCATCGGAAAGTGAGTAGGGGATTTTTGTTTCAACTTTGGTAGCAAGAAATTTCTGACCTTCTTTGTCGTCAATATTCGCAATAATAACCCGATTCTTTTTTGGAGAATTTTCAAGCGCACGTGCGATAGAAAGTTTGGCGTTGCGGTAATTTTCGTAAGAACCATGTGATTCAATATGTTCAGGAGAAAGATTGCTAAAAATAAGGGCGTTCAAATCAATGAATTTATGGCGAAATTGTTTTGCTCCTTCTGAAGTAATCTCTAAAATGAAAAATTCGCACTTTGCATCCACCGCCTCACGCAGTTTTTTCTGGATGAACATGCGCCCCGGCATTGTCATCTTGAAACGATTCGGTGTTGTTTTGTCTCCGATTTTAAAACGAATACCGTTTACCATTGCTGTTTTTTTTCCTCCGGCAACGAGTGTTGCGTTTAAAAATTCAGTAATACTAGATTTTCCTTTTGTGCCGGTAACTCCGATTACTATTATTTTACGGGAAGGGAAGCCGTAACGAATAGCCCCCGCGAAAGCCATGAGATAATGATAGGCCGGCTGGAAGAAAGAGAAAACACTCTTTGGAATTATTTTTTTAATAGTGCGAAGTATTGAGTCCATTTTAGCTATAAGCTTATTGTTATTTTCCTAATATCTTTAATGCTTCTCTTATTTGTTCGCTCGAAGTTCCTTTTTTGACATTCTTGAGCGCTTCTCGGGATTCTTTTAATGAATAACCGAGTGCTTGAAGTGCGTCTACTGCGTCAGTTTCTTCCGGAGTTTTGTTTTCCTCGGTAAAGGTGAATCCGTTTGTTTTTCCTTTGAGTTCCATGACAATCTTCTGTGCATTTTTTGTACCGACACCGGAAGTTTTGGTGAGATATCCCGCATCGTTTTTTGAGATGGCGGTAAGAATAACTTCAACCGGCGCAATATTCATGATTCCGAGCGCTGTTTTTGGGCCAATTCCGGAAACAGTAAGGAGAAGTTCAAAAAATTCCATCTCTTGTAATTCAAGAAAACCGTAAAGATCAAGCGCGTTTTCTCGTACGGATAGGTGAGTGTGAAAAGCCGCCCTCATATCGTTTTTTTGCGCCTTTCGTATGTTGTCGGGTGTAGTGAAAACCTTATATCCGACACCGTTAACATCGAGCACAATAAAACGATCATTTGCGAGGATTATTGTTCCTGTGAGATAAGAAATCATACTATATAGTATAGCAGACTATGTTTATTAGACAAAAAATATAAATATACATATTTTCTCTATAACATTTGCATTTTTACGTAATGTCTGGTACTATCTCTTTACTGAAAAACGAAAGGCTGTATCTCGGCATTTTGCTTTCATTTTTAAATTTTAGAGTAAATTATATAATATGCCAATAATCAAATCAGCAAAAAAAGCACTCCGTGGTTCAAAAAGAAAACATGTTTTTAATCTTCGCCGAAATAAAGCGATGAACGAGACGGTTAAAGAAATTAAGAAATTGACTACCGGAAAAAACAAAGCCGAAATGGAAAAGCTTTTACCGAAAGTTTACAAGACTATCGATAAAGCCGCAAAAAGAGGTTTGTTAAAGAAAAATACCGCCGCCCGAAAAAAATCACGTATCGTTAAAATGATCAAAAAGGCCGTCTAATATAAAAAACAGCGTCAAATGACGCTGTTTTTTCATAAATAGAGGAAATATCACTTTTTGTCACTCTGTACCTGATTCAGAATCCACGTTGTTTTGTAACTCGAAAACGAACGACGACGAAATACGTCGAACGAGAGGAATGGGCCACCTCCCGTTCCTCACCCGCCCGCGAGTGAGGAGCATCTCACTCGCTCGAGGGGGGTAATCTCAAAAACCACGTTCGTCGTACTTGATGAACTTGATAAACTTTACAACTTGATAAACTATAATTGTCCCCTCGGCAGGAATCGAACCTGCATTGCCAGCTCCGCAAGCTGACGTCCTATCCGTTGAACGACGAGAGGAATGGTTTTAAAACCCGATAATATTCATAAAAATGTATCCGCCGGGTATTGGAAGCTCTTTCTCCTCTAAGAAACTTAACAGAAAAGTCCTTATGTTGTCAACTTTTCCGTCTTCTATCGGGATGATGATTATTGTGGACAAGGATTTTTTTAGCTGAAGGAGGAGTATTTTTTCATCAAGTTTTTTTTTGTCATTTACTATCCAGAAGAATTTTATATCTTGGTATGAATATGATACGTCATCAAAAGAAATATTTTTTTGGGTTGCTTTGTATTTAACAATTCTTGGTTTTTGTTGGGCATAGAGGACCATTATGAAAGCGGCAAACAAAATGATGAAAGCAAAAAGGATATTTTTCAAATAAATGGAAAATACCGTTAAAATAAGAACCACGAGTCCAAAATACCAATACCAATCAACTGATTTTTTATGGTAAACATATTCAAATGCCCTCCATTCAATTTCTTTTTTTACTTCTTCCATAATTAAATAGTATACACCCAGTCAAAAAAAGACGACAGGGAAAACGTCTTTTTTGGAATCAAAAAAATACCCACACAATATTCCTTTCACGTAGAATATATTTGTGGTACGATTATTGTATGATAAGTCAAGAAACTAAAGATTTTGCCAGAAAACTGCGTTCCGACGGAAAAACATTTATAGAAATAGAAAAAATTTTAGATATAAAGATTCCAAAAAGTACACTCTCTACTTGGTTTCATGGCGTTGTTATGTCTCAAGAATCAGAGGAGAAAATAAAAGCAGATAGAAAAAATAAATTAAAAGAAGCTCAAAAAAAAGCAGTTATTGTATCTCGTAACATTAAAGACAAATATTTTAGGGAACTTTTGTTGAGTAATAAACCCCTTGAAAATCTGCTGGAGAATAAGGAAATTTCTAAAATCGTATTAGCGACACTCTATTTGGGTGAGGGGACAAAGAATAAGAGAAGTGCCCTTGTTTTTGGAAATTCAGATCCGGAGATCATTAAATTATTTTTACAGCTTCTTCGTCGGGTTTTTAATATTGATGAAAAAAAATTTCGGTGTACCCTACAAGGAAGAGAAGACCAGGATATTAAGACATTAGAGCTGTTTTGGTCTGGCATTACAAAAATTCCATTAAATCAATTTTATGGCGCTCGTATTGACCCGAGATCAAAAGGGAAAGCTTCAAAAAAACACGACTATAAAGGAGTGTGCCGAATAGACTACTTGTCAGCAAATGTTTTTCATGAGATTATGGCTGTATGTAGTGTTATAACAGGTAGTGTAAAATATAAATAAGGGCCGTTAGCTCATCTGGTAGAGCGTCCGCATGGCATGCGGGAGGTGACCGGTTCAAGTCCGGTACGGTCCACAAACAAAAATCGTCCCGTAAGGGCGATTTTTTGTATACTCTTATTAAAGATTAGGAATAGAGAAGGGTAGCGATATACCCACCACAGGCGACAGCTCCAAGCGATAAAATAATATTGGCGCCCATATTAAGAAAAAAGTATGACCATTCATTTAGATGGCCAAAACGAACAGACTCATAAGCAAAAGTGGACATTGTTGTTAAAGCACCAATAAAACCGACGGCGAAAAAGTTTTGAAAATCCGGAGAAATATTTTTTCCCAAAAGAACAGCAAACATTATAAATCCGAGAAGAAAACTACCAAGTACGTTTACAATTAGCGTACCCATAGGGATTACGCCAAAAAATTGATTCATAAAACGGGAAGTTATAAATCTTGAAACAGCCCCAAGAGCTCCTCCGAGTGCAACGTACATGAGAGAAAATGATGTTATTCCAAGATTCATATATTTCTCTCATAATACTATTTTTTAAGGATTAAG